>JADZDJ010000073.1 GCA_020851115.1 Pirellulales bacterium | reverse complement strand
CATCCAGCATTGAGCGGCTACCCCCTTATTTTCCATCGACCCTCGCCACGCCTCAAACCTCAAAAACACTCGTAAATTCCCGATCCATTTTGCTTCCGCCTGCCATTTTTTTGCGCACCCCCCCGGAAATGAACCGGAAATGAATGCCGCGAAAACCTACACGGCGCTCGGGAAATACGCACGTTTCCGGTACCTTCATTTCCACCACAAAAATTATTTTCCGAAATCGCACGATGACACCAAACGCAAATTCCCCGAGAATCACCAATGGCTGAACAATGTACGCCGCTTCTGCCGCTCATCATTCATCATCCATCGTCGCGCTCCGCAAGGCTTCCGGCCTCGCACAGGGCATGTGCGCGAAAGCAGGAGGGTGTTGGTGACCAAACCCAAACAGCCGCCTGCTGCATGAACGACAACCTGAAAGTCAATTGGAGCCAAACTCATATGTCGCTGTTTGCCGACTCCGAAGCCGAAAATCGTCGCCAGGCCCAGCCCTTGGCGGCACGAATGCGTCCGGCCACACTCGACCAGTTCGTGGGCCAAGAACACTTTCTCGGAGAAGGTAAATTGCTGCGCCGATTGCTGGCGGCAGATCGGCTGGGGTCCGTCATTTTCTACGGTCCCCCGGGTACTGGGAAAACAACGCTCGCTCACTTGCTCGCCACGGCCAGTCGCAGCAGATTTCGTGAATTGAGCGCGGTGGCGAGCGGCGTCAAAGAGCTGCGCGAAGTGCTGGAGGAAGCCCGCGATCATCTGGCGGCGGAAGGCAATCGCACCTTGCTGTTCATCGATGAGATCCATCGCTTCAATCGGGCGCAGCAAGATGTGCTCTTGCCCGATGTGGAGGAGGGCGCGGTGATTCTCGTCGGAGCAACGACCCAGAATCCTGGTTTTGCCTTAAATAGTGCGCTCGTCAGCCGCAGCCGAATTTTTGAGTTCAAACCGCTGTCGATCGAGCACATCAAGCTGCTGATCCGCCGAGCGCTGGCCGACAAGAACAGCGGTTTGGCAACAGAGCAAGTGCAAATCGACGACGACGCAATCGAGTTTCTCGCCGAAGTCAGCGACGGCGACGCCCGGCGCGCTTTGGGAGCGCTGGAAATCGGCGTACTTTCGTCGTCTGCGCGGCCGTTGCGATTCAACCGTGCGCTAGCCGAAGAATCCGTCCAACGAAAACTTGTCGATTACGATCGCCTCGGCGATGCCCATTACGACGCCGCCAGCGCGCTCATCAAGAGCATCCGCGGCAGCGACCCCGACGCGGCGCTCTACTGGCTCGCCAAGATGCTCGAAGGGGGCGAAGATATCCGCTTCATCACTCGCCGTCTGGTGATTCTCGCCAGCGAAGACATCGGCAACGCTGATCCGCATGCCTTGCCGCTGGCCGTCGCCGCCATGCAAGCTTGCGAGTTCGTCGGTCTACCCGAATGTCAGCTTACCCTCTCGCAAGCCGTTACCTTTCTCGCCTGCGCACCCAAAAGCAACGCCGCCACACTGGCGATTGGCGAAGCGCTGCGCGACATTCGCGAAGGCCGCACGTTGCCCGTTCCCGTAATTTTGAGAGACAGTCACTACCACACCGCCAAGCGCCTTGGCCGCGGCGACAATTATCAGTATTCTCACGACGCCCCGGATGCCATCGCCATCCAAGACTATCTTGGCGTCGAGAAAACCTATTACCGCCCCGTCGATCGCGGTTTTGAAACGGAGATCGCCGAGCGCCTCAAAAGAACCCGCGCTCGATTGCGCGAAGCCAAGGCTCAAACCGATGATCCGCTGCGCGAATAACATAGGCGATACGCTTTCCCCGCCTGGATCGCTCAGAATCGCTTGCGGAGCAGCTCGCCCAACGCGAATCGACAACATTCACAACCGACCCATGTTACTTCAGACGCGATTTCAATTCGCCATCCACTTCGGTGATGTGAATGTTACGGTTCACAACTTTGCCCTTGTCGTCGACTAAAATCATGGTAGGCATCGTGAAAATGCCCATTTCGATAGCAAAGCGGCCGTCTTGGCCGCCCGGTTCCCAAAGCTGCGGCCAAGGCAGACGATTCTTGGCAAGGTAGTCGTTCAAATCGGCCGCGTTCGCGTCGACGCTGACGCCAATCAAGGCCAATCCGCTCTTGGCGTAGCGCGCGTGTAATTCCTTGAGTTGGGCCAAGTCGACTTTACATGGCTCCGACCACGTGGCCCAGTAGTGGATCAACACATACTTGCCCTTGTACTTTGCCAAGTCTTCGTATTGCCCGTGAATCGTCTTGCCGTGCAACTCGATCTTTTCACCGACCGAATTCAAGCGGTTCACGGCGCCGCGCGCTTTGTTCGCCGACGCGGTGGCTGGAAAACTGCTAATCAACTGGCCGTACCACTTTTTAGCTTGATCCTCATTGCTCGATTCTTCGGCAATGCCCAGTTGCAATAGAACTTCAGCCGTGTCGGGCGTGTTGGGGAAATCTTTGGCAAACTGCTTGAGGTTTTCCAGCCATTCCCCTTGGAGCTTGGCCCAATCGACGCCCGGCTTTTGGGCCTTGATGCCAAAGTCGGCCAACAAATGGCGATATTTGACATACGGAACCTGAGCTGCGTCATCCGGATTTTTCTCGAGCTTTTCGAGCAGTGATTTCAAGCGATCGACCCCGTTGGGGTATGTTCCCATTTGGGCGGCGGCACTCATCGTGTCGGCCAACTGGCGAATCCATTGTGGGCGATCCTTCTCGCCGATCGAGTCCGCAATTTTTTGCAACAAGTCGGCTCGCTGTTCGTTCAGTTCTGCAAGTTGGGCTTCCGAAGTGGCGCGGCTGATCGCCTCTTCCAGCTTCGATAGCTGCGTCATGGTGGCCTGCAATTGCTCGCTGATTTCATCCGCACCTTCACCCTGGGCGGCATTAGGTCCACGGTAAGGCGAACTGAAGAAGAATCCACGAGCGTCGGCAATGCTTCCTTTCGCATCGCTGGTCGCTGGGGCTGCGATGACGCGCCATTGATCGCCGACTTTCACGATCGTACCCACTTGCACTTGGCCGTCTTTGCCCCCCGTTTCGATCATTGCTACAACATTTTCATAGGCAACCACATCATTGGTGCTGCCGCCAAACGAGCCGGCAGGTACGACGCCGGGCTTGGTCGCCCCAAAATGGACGAACGTCGTCTTTTCGTTCACCCCGCTCATGCGCCGCAGAAGTTCCTGGAAATCCTTCGGGGCCACGGCCATTCGCTCGCTAATTTCCTTGGCCTTATCGTCTCCCAGGCCGAGCGCTTTCACATCGGCGGGCGAGAGTAGCACGCGCTGGAAACGGGCGACATCTTTGTCGCGCAGCGAGAACACGATTTCGGCGCTCACTTCTTCGGCCGAAATGGCTTTCCAGCTATCGATTTTGCCGTCTTCGTCCTTGTCAATTCCCCAGCGAATGCCGGCGGTATTCAACCATCGATATTGATCTGCCTTGCCATTGTGATTCTCATCGATGTCGCGATAGACTTCGATGCCGTCTTTGAAGTAGCTCCAGCGATCGACGACGTTGTCGCCGTCCGTGTCGACAAATTCTCGCAGCACCTCGCCGTTGGGGTTGCGAACGACCCAACCGGTTTGGCCGCTTAGCTTTTCAGCTTTGATGGTGCATTTCGCAGTGTCGGTCGCGGCGGGGACGGCATAATCCACATCCTTTTGGATGGGGGCCAGCTTCAAGGCTTGTTCGACGCTGGGTGCAGCGCCAGATGCGAAGATTGGCAAGGCACAAACTGTCGAAAACGAAACAAACGCAGGCAGAAAGCGTGATTTCAGTCCCATCGAAATCCATCCTTTTACATGAGGCGGGAAATGGGGCAGCGGAAGCGAATCTGGTAGCGACTCGCAAGCGCTTATCCAGGTAGGGCAAAGCCGACTAGACCGGATGGCTACCGGACTGCCAGGCAAATATTTGGGTGGGATGGATCGATTGGCAGGCAAGGCCGCGAGACTCGATTAGACTCGCCCATGCGACTGCGCAAACTTCGATCCTGCTATCTTTGTCGGCCAGAAGGGCCGATTCGCATCAGCCCACAAATCCGATTTTTCCACGTATTCGTATTGTAACGTGGTAAAGCTGGGGGCCTTTGACAGCCGAACTCTGTCCAATAAAATACGCTATTCTGCAGAGAGTAAGACTACTCGCTACGGATGATTGATCGATGACGGCCAGAACGCAACCTGCGGCGCCCGAAAAGCCAATTGATTTTCGGGCCTGTTTGAGAAGCGATTGCGGGATGCGAATTTCTGCATTGTTTGCCGCATGATTGGCGTCTTCAGCCAGTGAATTCCGCCCTGGGAGCCTGCTCAAACAGACTTCCAGCCGCGCGCATAGCTCAGTTGGTTAGAGCGCCACCCTGATAAGGTGGAGGTCCTTAGTTCGAATCTAAGTGCGCGCATTGAACATGGGGGCGTAGCTCAATTGATAGAGCACCGCGTTTGCAACGCGGGGGTTGCCGGTTTGAGTCCGGTCGCCTCCACTACTTGTAGCTATAAACTGAAACACAGCTTACGTTATCTGCCGACGTTCGACCGTGCGGTCTAAAAGTTGCCTGATGAAGATGTCGGAATCCAGGTAATTCTGGAAAGAACTGGCATTGAAAGCTGCTACGCAACTTCATCATTGGTGAGTTGTCACAAAACGCCAAGCGAAGGAGCGCGGCAGCGATGGGATGATTCCTCAAAACCGTTGGTCAGCACAGTGGTGCTCCCTCGTATGAGATCGCCCGAAATCTACTTCGGAGCCGTAACACGCAGCGCGATCGGGCGGCCAGACTCGACCTGGAGTTGGAACTCCAAAAGCGAGCGAATGCCCGGCTCCAAGCGGAACGACGTGGCCTGGCTGAGCAACTTCGAGCAGCACAGCACGAGCGTGATCAAGCGAGGCAAGATCTGCAGCGACTGCGGTCACAACCTCTGACGTTGCCAAAGGATCTTCCACTACGGAATCACAGCGACGGGCCCAGAATGATTTCGGTCTGCGTCCAACTGGCCAAAAAGATAGGACTTCGCGCGTCGACCATGGCGCTGAAGATCGTCTTGGATGGGCACTCGATTCGCCTATTATGGAGACAACGAGGTTTATCACATCGTCACGCTGGATGTCTCGGATCCGGAGAAGATCGAAGCTGCCGTAGCTGCAAGTCATCATTGGCAAACCGGCATCTGCACTTCATGCAACAAAGTTCCGGATGAAGATATCCCGAACGAAGGATGGTTTGATGAAGTCGTGCGAAAAACTGAGCACATTTTCATTCCGACGTTCGAAGGCAGCGGCTATCTGATCTGGTCTCCCTGCTGAAAGTGAGAAATTAAGGAGGACTGAATGTGTGGCCGCCGCCGACGCGACTTCGCTCGCCGACAGCGACCTGACGAACCGTTACTTATGCGGACTGGCGGTCGATCTGCGATAGCCCAGGACTTTCGGACAGCGGCGGGGGCCGGATCATGGTTCCCCAAGGAGGTCCGAAAGATGAGCGAATCGAAGCACGAAGCATCGGTGCGTCGTCGGTTTGACGACGAGTTCAAACAGTCTGCGGTGCGGCTGATTGTCGAAGAGCAGTACACGTTCAAAGCCGCGGCAGCGGCCGTGGGAGTAAGCGACCAGACGCTACGGGCGTGGCACGCTCGGTTCGCTCCCCAGCCTTCCGTGTGCGGCGAGAACGCCACCGTGGAAGAGCTGCGAGCAGAGAATCGCGCCGGCCGGAAGGTAAGCAACTGCTGCATCACAGCGATCGGGGCTGCCAGTACACTTCGGAGGCCTATCAACAAATCTTAATGTCGCTGGGAATCGAGTGCTCGATGAGCCGCACGGGCTGCT
>JADZDJ010000072.1 GCA_020851115.1 Pirellulales bacterium | reverse complement strand
GGAAACTGATGGCATTTCGCGTTCGTGCGTCGCTTTGAAGTCAGGTTGGCTGGGGTCGAGCGTAGCGAGCTCACAGCAAACTTGGAGACGGCACCGCGCGCCCTGGGGGCTCGCCTGCGGCTCGACCCCCGCCACCCGATACGAAAACTGGTCAAACTGCCCCAGCATCTATCTCGGACTTTTGACATCAGCGCCGATGTTCGCAACATCGGGTGGAAACTGAGTTGCGATGCTGATTGCCAGCCGATAGTCTGTCATTCATGCCGTCGCAGCTCACATCAGCAGATACAAGTCAACGCCCCACGCGCGTACGCCTTGGGGTACTGGCGTTTCTCTGCGTACTTTCATTCCTAACCTACTACGACCGCCAATGCATTGTGCGCGCCCAGGAGAGCATTCAAACTTCGCTGGGCATCACGGACGACCAAATGGGGATCGTGTTCGGCATGTTTTGGCTGGCCTATGCCGCGTTCGAAATCCCCGGCGGCTGGATGGGCGATCGCATCGGTGCGCGCTTCACGCTCACGCGGATCGTGTTCGCCTGGTCGCTGTTCACGGCGCTGACGGGCGTCGCCGCTGGTTTCTACACGCTCTTGCTGTATCGCTTTCTGTTTGGTGTCGGTGAGGCCGGCGCCTACCCGAACATGGCGCGCGTGACATCGCGCTGGCTGCCGGCCCAGGAACGAGCTCGTGCGAGTGGCCTGCTGTGGCTCACCGCGCGCTTCGGAGCGGCGTTCGCCCCGTTGATTTTCGGTGCAATAACACGCAGCATCGGCAATTTCCAAACGACTTTGGGTCAGTCCTCGTTCGCTACCTGGTTCAGTTCGGTGCCAGCGTGGCGGATTGGGTTCTTGGTTTCCGGGGCGATCGGGATTATCTGGTGTTTGGCATTCTATCCTTGGTTTCGCGATGAACCAGCCGAGAAGTCATCGGCTAACGAAGCAGAACGTGTCTACATCGAAACCGGCCGTGGTTCGAACGGGACTGGCCATCAAATTAGCGCGAACACATGGGCTCGATTGTTCTCGTCGCCTTCGCTCTGGGCGATGGCTTTGTACTACGTGACGGGCAGCTTCGGGTGGTCGTTCTACGTGAGTTGGATGCCGCGATATCTGAAGGAAGTGCAAGGCGTCGCGTTTGAGAAATCCGAGTGGTCATCCGCCTACCCGTTTCTTTGCGGCGGACTCGCGTGCCTCGTCGGCGGCATCGTGAGCGATTTACTAGTCAACTGTACTGGCCGGCGACGGCTCGGACGGGCCATTTGCCCCGTGGCAGGTTGCCTTGTGGCTGCCGCCGCCATGCTGGCCATGCCTTACGCTCGAACGGCCGGCAGCGCCACGCTACTCATGTGCGTGGCGTCGTTTGCGTTCGATTTTGGGCAGGCTGCGAATATTGCCTCGGTGATCGATATCGGTGGCCGAAACGCCGGCATCGCGATGGGATTTATCAACACGGTCGGCTGCATCGGGAATGCGGTGCAGCCGTATGTTGGTGCCGTCATCTTCCGCGTTTTTGGTTGGAACGTGCTGTTCGTTGTGTATGCCGCAGCATTCCTCTTGGCTTCGACCAGTTGGGCAATCATCAACCCCACGCGCACGTTTTACGACGAGTCGCACCTCGATTCGAACGCGAAGTAGCCACGGTCTTGGTTCTTTTTAACCGCTCGTCGTCACCGGCGCGAGCCGACTCGTGAGACGCCAGAAATTGTTTCCGCTGGCGGTTACTTTGGGCATCAGCTGCATGGCAATGATGAAGAAGCCAAGGGCCAGAATTGTCAGCAAAATGCCCTGCATCTGAGGCCAGATGGCGGCCATTAGCGTAATCGCCAGGATAATGGCGGCCGGAACAACCACACCGACCGCTGCTCGCCAGAATCCCATGAGCGTCACCGTCCGGATGCCGATAATGCCGATGGCGACGGCGCCGGAGATCAACACCGCCGGCAACAACGTCACATATTCTTGAGCGAAGTACATCAGTGGATACGCGCCCGCGAACGTGCCGATTGTGAGCAGCAACATCCAGCGGTCGAATTGCTCAACACCGGCTGCTTGAACGACCAGGCCCAGAAGCAACCCGAACGCGACAATGCTCAGCGGTCCAAGCCACGTGAGTTCGCCGAGACGATCAATCGGGGCGATACCCAGCACATCGACGCGAACCGGGCGACCGAAGAGTAGTCGGGGGTAATCCCACCGATAGGTGCTGCTGGCGCCGGATCGTTCGAGGCTGGTCGGTTGCAGTGAGAGTTCGAGCAACCGGACATCCGACCCCTTGGCCACGAGCGACACGTTATACTTGTCAATCAACCCGCCGGGCGCCACAGCAAGGTCGTACAAGCCTTTGCCAACGGCCGTGTAATTGACCTTAAGCGGCGTGCGTTCAGGCGGAAGGGTTCCATGCCATACCAGCTTGCCATTACGTAGCGCCACCTGCTCGCTGGGCTTTCCCGCCGAGGTAATGACAAGGTCGGCCAACGAGATGACCTGCGGCGGCAGCGGCAACTCGATTTCGCAATCGCCGCCTTGTTCACCGGGATGCGTCGCCTCGATTTGCCCACTGAACCGGGCCTCATAAATTGATTCCGGCGCGGCAGTTCCAACGCTTAGCTTGGGGGTCAACGTCACGTCGGCCATGAACGACCCAATCCGGGCAGCAGGGAGGTTTCGGGGCGTTGCGTGTCCTGGGCCTTCGGCAAACTCTTGACGCTCGGCGTCGGATGCCTCGTACATAAGTGAGGAGAGCCTTGCTGATTTACGTGCCGACTGAACCGCCGGCAGCAACAGGGCAATCAGGGTGCCGATAATCGCGATGACGACGAGAAGTTCGACGAGTGTGAATCCGGTACGGCGTGCGAAATACATGAGATGGCTCCGTGACAAGGTGAATTTGGAGGGGTCTGAAACAGAAGAGGCAGGTGGCACATCGCGGGAAGCCGTTCGATACGGACACGTTCGGTAACTTGTCTCGCCACGGGGCACCACAGGGCGTAGCCGCAAACGAAGGCCAGAAAAACGCTGCTTTGAATGCCAGGAGAAAAGGTTGGCCAACAACCTACAATTCGCGGCCGTCCCGATATATTATTCCGAGACGAATATTTGCAGCGTAGAGAAAATGACGGGCGATCAAGTACACGGCTGCGGCCCAGCGTCGCCCGTTCTTGCCGGGGGACGCTCACGCGGAAAACTCGCGGCGATCGCTTTGGTAGTGCTGAATTGCATCGCGATCGAGTTCGATTCCCAGGCCTGGGCCGTACGGAACCGTGGCGAACGGCGGCTCGATTGAAAGCGGTTGCGTCAGCAAATCGTGCTCGCGAATCAGCCGGCCAAAAATATCGGAAGGCCAGGTGCAACTGGGGGCCGCAAGGCACTGGTGCAAGCACATGGCCTCCATCACGCCGAGGTCGATTTCTGAACCGTGCCAGCACGGCAACCCAGCGGCCGAGGCGATGCGATCCAACTGTTGGAAACCGATCAGTCCGCCATTGAAGTTGAATCCGTCGACCGCGTGCAATTGCAGGGCCCGAATGGCATCATGCACACGCTGGCCGTGATAGATGTACGGCAGCGATACGTGGAGCACGATCGGAATCGCGGAAAATGCTCGCAGCTCGGCGTAGGACGCGAGCATCCACCGCGGAATCGGATCCTCAAGGCACAGCACGTTGCCGATCGAGCGCAGCTCGTCGATCCGTTTGCGGGCATCGGCGGGAGTGTCCCAGCGTTCGTTGGGGTCGAGAATCACCTGCACGCCCGGCGCGTGTTCGGCGATCTCCCGGCACCAACCCGCTACATTATCCTCCAGGCCGCACTTGAATTTGAGGCAATCGAACCCGGCAGCCGCCACGCGTTTGGCCAGCGGCTTGATATCGGCGAGAGTTCGATGCCCCGACCAGGCACCGACGCGGACCTTTTCCTGGGCCTGGCCG
>JADZDJ010000071.1 GCA_020851115.1 Pirellulales bacterium | reverse complement strand
CACCTGATCCGCGACGTGAAGTTCCTGCTGACGCTTCCCGGACGCGAAGTACAAGCTTACGGCCAGCGACTGCGAGACGCCTTGCGGGAACTGTTTGGCGTCATCCACCGACGGGAGAAGATGACCCCTGCGGGTTTTCAGAGGGCCTTGGAAACGGCGCGGGAGCAGGTGATGAAGGCCGCTACCACCCGCGTGCCGGACGCCAAGCACGCTCGGAACCCGGCGAGAAGGTTCCGCGAGAACGGGGAAGCGTACTTCCGCTTCATTACCACGCCGGGCATCGGCCCGACCAACAATCTTGCGGAGCAGGCGATTCGCTTTGTGGTGATCGACCGGCACATCACGCAAGGGACGCGGAGCGAAAAAGGCCGCCGGTGGTGCGAACGAATCTGGACGGTGATGGCCACCTGCGCCCAACAGGGTCGAGCGGTCTTTCAGTTCTTGCTCGACTCGGTACAAGCTCATCTCTGCGGCACTCCCCCGCCCTCGTTGTTGCCGTCAGTAACCTGACGACAACCGGCAATTCTGCTATACTATTGCTGTATCCTGCGGTCGTTCCATGCACCCCCGTGAACGCTCGCAAGAAAATGACCAACGCGCCTTGCAGGTTCTGCGGCCAATGACAATAACACAACCATGTTCACCAACCCGTTCACCTGCCGGTTTTGACCCGCACATCGATGGCCGGATTTAACCTGCCAACTGACAGTACTAAATTAGCCGCACCGCCATGCAAGTCATCGCAAGACTCGGCAAAAACGAGAGGCGGCTGCTTCGGTTTCTTCGCGTTGCGAGCGCTTGCCGCTGGTTGCTGCACCGCATTTTGCACCGCTTGGATGACTATCTCAAACCAAAGTCTGCAACTGACTGTGAGTGACTTTCTCTGGATGAACCGCATTGCCAGAAAAGCGGGTTCAACTTTTCGCGGGGTCCGTGTTTGCGCCCACAATGGTGGACGCCGGCTCACTGTCGGTCACAAACCCCGACCGTTCGACTTCGGTGTGCCGGAGTTTTCCGCGAGTTTCGACGAGCAAGTCGAGCGGATTATCGAGATCATTGACCAAACGATGGAATTCGTCGCTGGTTGCAAACCGCTGGCCATTAACTTCGTAGATGCGGTCGTAGACGTGCAGCCCCGCGCGATCCGCTGCAGAGCCTGGGATAACGCGAATGAGCATTACTGCGCCTGGCTCGGCATCGTCCACCTGCCAAGTGATGCCGAGACGCACGGGCGGCCCCGATGGTTGCACCTTGAGGTCGAAGGGTAGATCGCGCTCCGCACGATTGATCGTCATTGTCACTGTGCCGCGTGTGGAAAGCACCAGGCCACGGAATTCGTCCGCATCGACAAATGGCTTGCCGGCATATTTCACTATTCGATCTCCCGGTTGCAGACCAGCCTTTGCGGCCGCGCCGCCGCTGGCCACGCTGGCCACGTACAACACGCCATCATTCGACTTTGCTTCGTTCCAACTAAACCCGAGTCGCGCTGGCAACGCGGGGAGTAATCGCTCGCGCAGCGGTCGCGTCGCTGGAGATTCGTTTCGCGAGGCGGTGCGAAACTTTGGTTTCTCCTCCATGTCGGCAAGTTCAACCGCCATGCGAAACATTAATTGGCTCAGTTGTCGTAAGCCCGACTGATTGATTTTGTCGGCATCGTCGCTAGGCCGGTGATAGTCATCGTGCAATCCGGTGTGTAGCATCATCACAGGAATGCCAGAGGCGAAGAAAGGCTGATGATCGCTTTCAGCCTTCATCAGCCAATTGAAGTCGAGTGTCAACCCGATCGGCTCATTTTGGCGGCTCACGAGTTGTCGAAAGCCATAACTCGTGCGGCAGCCATAAACCATTGCCCGCTCATGTCGCAGGCGACCGATCATGTCGACATTGATCGCGGCTGCAACTTTGTTGAGTGGCACGGTCGGATTGTCTAGCCAATGCTTTGAGCCGAGCAATCCGGCCTCTTCGGCATCCCACAGGGCGAACATCAGGGAACGCTTTGGCGAATGAGGAAGATTGGTGAAAGCGTCGATTGTTTCGAGCACGCCGGAAACGCCACTGGCGTTGTCGTCGGCACCGTTATGAATGTAGCCAGTCGGTCCGTTGCTATTCGAGGCGCTGCCATAGCCGACGTGATCATAATGCGCGGTAACAAAGACGAATTGCTCCTTAAGTTCCGGATCGCTTCCCGGAATATACCCGAGGATGTTGCGACTGTTGGAATTGAATGGTTGGTAGTATCCGCCTTTCGACCCGCCGCCACGAAGCTTATGTTTCTGAAAAAATTCCCCAATATAAACGCCGGCGGCTCGACCACCGCGACCACCCGTTTCGCGCCCCTCGAACGAATCGGCGGCCAGGGTTTCTACGATGTCTTGCAACGCGTCGGATGTGATCGAATCCATCGCCGCTGCGACGGCGTGGGCCTCGGATGCAACGCAATGCGAACCTGCAACAGTCGGCAGCAGACTATAGACAAGGCCAAAGATCGCTGCCCGCAATGGCAAGCCTAGCTGCAGGTCGGCCGATTGCAAAATTGTGTAAAACGTTCCCATCAGAAACTCCCGAAAGTTCGGAAAAAACGTCGGCGACGACGCGGGGCGATGCGACTGCCGCCGTCGGATCGCGCCGCAAAGATACCCTATATTAACCGCACGAATGCCTGTGCTGCTGCAATTTTGCGGCAATTTTCTGACTGCAAGCCGCGTTAACCGTCAAGTTGCAATTGTCCAGCGTTACGAGGAGTTTGTTTGTAAACCTTGCACGCTGACGCCGATTCAATAGAATTTGGAAGTAAGATGGTCGCCATGGCTTTGGTTTAGGAAACTGGGAAATGACGCTCAGGATCGCCAACCAAGTAAGGTACGCCGTGGCTTTCCAACCCTGGAGAGGTGGCTGAGTGGTCGAAAGCGCCGGTTTGCTAAATCGGTGACCGGGGCAACCCGGTCCGCAGGTTCGAATCCTGTCCTCTCCGCTTTGAATCTTTCGCACTGAATCGCACGTCGTCGCAGGACGACGCACAAACCCCTGCCAGGCCAGGGGTTACATCTCCTTTTTGCGATTCAGTGCCAGACCATGCACGCGCTTGCTGCGCGGCATTCTGCGCCAATGGTGCGCCGCATTCTGCGCCGCGTTCCGGCGATGAGCCGGCAGGGCCTTCCGGGCTGGGAGACGGCAGGCCGCCTTCCGATCACCTAGCCGTATGCCGGATCGCCGAAGCGTGGCCCCATCTTCCGCCTCACATTCGTGAGGCCGTTTTCAGGCTAATCGACGCCCTCGCTTTCAGCCCTGAGCGGGAAGGAGGCCGGCCATGAATGCCGCTCGCCGACGCTCGCCGCTTCCACAACCTGCCAAGCGCCCGTTGCGCTCCGTAACCGACTGCGCCATTTCCGTGTCCCGATTCGTCCGTGACTCGAACTCACTTTCCCCACTAAGGAGTCTCAAAAATGAAAACCGCTAGCCAACTCTCTGATGGCCCTCAATTCGCGAATCCTACCAAGCGCCAGTTGGTCGAATTCATCGTCGACGCTTCTGGCTCCACGGCGAATAAGGCGACGCTCAATGGCCAAGAAGACTCGGTTCCCAAAATCGATCGCTTTGCCGAGGGGCTGCTGCTCGCCAAGAAATACCTCTGCGGCAATCAATGGTTTGCGAGCAGCGGCGAGATCGCAACCATCACATTCGGAAGCTCAGTTCGCTCAATTCCGTTCCAGTCGGTCACGGGCTGGGACGTCCCCGCCTTGCAACCCGACGGAGCGACCCCCACAGGCGCCGCACTCAACGCGGCGCTGGATCATGTGCTGGAACGCATGCTCGAACTCGACGCCGCCGGCACTCTCTACTACACGCCGTACCTCATGCTTCTCTCGGACGGGGTACCGTATGGCGAGCATGCGGATTATCTTCGCGCCGCGGTTGAGCGTGCGCGAGACGCAGAGCACTCGGGGAACGTCACATTTCTGCCGATCGGCGTCGACGAAACCGACTGCGGACATCTCACCGCGTTGGGCTTCCGCACTCCGCCGGAGATCGTGAGCCGCACCTCCTGGAATGAAGTGTTCGTCCGCGTCTCCGTGCGCATTTCGAGCCCAGAGACGCAGCGGTCCCTCGCGGTACCGACCACGAATTCCTAGGAAGCCTACACATGTGGAAATGCATTGCCGAATGCGTTTGCGGATCTGCCCACGCGGCGGTCGGCAGAGGATGCGAGGACTATGTCGCCGTTAATACCATCGGCGACCGCATCCTGATTGCGGCATGCGATGGCGTAGGTTCTGCCCGAAACGGGCGCGAAGGGGCGAAATACGCTGCGCGTTCGTTGATCTACGAAGCGCAGCGTCGTCGAGTCTTCGTGCAGCGTATGAAAACCAAGTGGGGCAGTTGCAACCACCGCGCCGGCACGATCCGCCTGAATACCGACCTGGCCAAGAAACCGAAGGAATGCCTCGAATACATCATCGCCCACGAAATGGCCCACCTGCTTGAACCAATCCTGCGATCCTACGGCGAATCCACGCATCGACGGGGCATTGCGATAAGCGGACCGGCGCAGTTTTGAACCGCAAAGCCGCTGAAATCAGCAGTTGCACGGAATTTCCAAAAGCAACTGTTTCCCGAACTCAAGGTCGCGAGATGATTTACGCGATCAAGGTATTGTCTCGATCCTCTTCAGAGGAGCGAGAGAATACCTGGATCGCGTTCTTGTCCACTCAAGCAAGATACTTACGCGCCATTTCCGCCGGACCTGCTGCCAGCAATCGTTTGGGAATTTGTCGGCGAAGGGAGCGTCGAGATCGATTGTGGCCCGCCAAGAATATTGCAATTTCCACATTCGTCTCACCCTGAACCGAATCGCTGAAATTTCTCGCGATTTTTCTCCAAATCACCAGCGCAAGGGGGATGGTCTACGCGGCAGATCGGCGCAACCCCCTACTATGGAACGACTTAGCCACTCTCTGCACGATCGAAAAAAACTTTTCTGACCAGTGACAACCGTCTGTCAGTGGCACTTGCGTCAAGCAGGATTTCGGCTCCGGCGGCCAATTTTTCGGAAAAAGATTTTTGTGAAAATTTTCTGCCGCGCTAATTGACGCCGAGCAAGCGCGCGTTATCATCCACCTCCGAAGCCGCAATATTGAGGGGCATTCTTTCCTTCAGAAGTGCGGCCTCTAAAAGAGCGGCAGCTTCTTGGCGACCCTATTCACACAATCAGGAGGGTTTTGCGATGCGCTTGTCTCCACGCGCCTGGACGAAGACTTTGCGGAAGCTAGGTAAACGCCACGGGGGGGGGCAAACTGCGGAAGCAATTCTCGCGGCTGCCGCGGATTGAAACGCTGGAAGAGCGGCGGGTGCTGACGGAGTTCGCTTATCTTGGCGAAAGCTTCAGCAGCTGCACTTCGGGATGTGCGTGCAGTTGCCAGCAGGCGGATGTGACCAACGGCGGCGGGGCGACGGTCAAGGCAGGCCCGCTTAGCTATAACAGTCAAACGCAGGCGCATCCCGTGATGATGTTTGCGCTTTCTGCATCGAGCTTTCCCGAAATGACCCACATGGACGTACATCTAACCGTGGGTAGTAATAGTAGTCCGATAAACGTAAACGTGTACTTCGGGCCGGCTCCAACTAGCGAAGGTAACATTGCGGCAGATTGGGTCACGTTTGGCATTCCGATTAACGCCGATTCAATGCCTTCCGGGCTTTACGATTGGGAGCTTAATTTCACAATTTATACAGCTTCCAATTCTTGGACGCCTGTTAATCCTTATCACTCCGATATTAACTCAATACGCTACCAGCCATTACAAGTCGTTAACCATGATGAGAGCCCGTACGGCGCAGGCTGGTCGATGATCGATGACCAAAGGTTGATGATCCAAGACGGCAGTTTGGGAGGGCCTGCAGGCGTGGCGCTAGTTACCGGCAACGATCAGCTCGTATGGTTTCCCGAGCACGAGAATAACGGCGTCTATACCTATTCGCGGATGGACAACCCGTACGATTTCTCGGAGTTGGACAAGCACCTAAACAACCCTGGCACTTCGGACGATACTTACACGCTAACCAGCCCCGATGGCACGGTTCGCACCTTCGATTACCAGGGTTTGCTAAAGACAATCGAAGATCGCAATGGCAACACGACTACGTATACGTACGGGGCGGGTGACAAGATCGCGAGCATTGTCGATGCGTCTGGCCGCACAACCTCTTTCGACTATACGGACGGCCTCAAAATCACCGACTTCGACGGTGTGACCGGCGGCGAGCAGACAACGCAATACGTCTATTCGGGCGACCAGCTCACAAAGATGATCCAGCCCGATCCGGATGGTGCTGGTCCGCTGACAAGCCCAACGACCATTTACCACTACAATAACAACAATGGATTGATGGACAGCATCATCGACCCGCGTGGCCTGGAAACGACAATCGCCTACGATTCCAAAACCCGTCGCGTTAGTTCGATCGTCGAGCGCTGCGGCGGCGAGATTCAAGTTACTTCACTTCAGTCTCTAGTTGCGGTCGATATAGACACAAACAATGCGAATAATTGGGCGGAGCTTAAGCCGTATCATAACGCGCTCACCCAATTTAATACCCAAAATAATGACTACTCGTTCAACGATATCGAGCAGTTGTTTAGTGGCAAACTAACGATTTCAGGACACCGAAACGACTTTATATATAAGGATCCGACCTACGAAACGCGCGTTGCGTTCGGCGAAACGACAAAAATCATTCGCGACCGATTTGGCAATATCCAATACATGCAGGATGCCAACGGCGCTGTTACTCAGTTCATTCGCGATGCAAACGGCTTGGCCACGCAAGTCGTTCAGCGCGATCCCAACAATCCGTCAAGCACGCTGACGACCAATTACTCTTATAACAGCGATGGCCAGGTTACCGGTGTTTCACATCCGATCGGGAGCGAAAGCTGGTCCTACGGCGATTTCGGCCAGCTCGCCAGCTACACCGATGCCAGCGGCAAGCAAACCACTTATGACATCGACGAAGAAAATGGCAACGTCCTGAGCATGACACAAGGCTCCGGGAGCGAGGCCGCTACGACCTACTACACCTACACCGACGGCAGCGAGGCGACCGGCATTCCCAAGGGGCTGATTAAATCGGTGGTCGATCCCAACGGGAACGAAACGCGGTACGAGTACGATTCCGATCACCATTTCATGGTCGAGACGGTCACCTCCGGCTACGGAACCGAAGATGTGACGACCGTCACTTACGAGTATGATGCGCGCGACCGCGTGTCGACGATGACCGACGGCCTGGGACGCCACACGGACTATACGTACGATAATCTCGACCGACTCTTTACGCAAACCGACCCTGACCCCGACGGCAACGGGCCGCTGTCGCGCCCGGTGACGCAATTCCGCTACGACGCCGTCGGCAACCAGATCGCCGTGACCGATCCGCTGGGGCGGGTGACCGAGTCGGTCTTCGACGTCCGCAACCGTCCCTTCCAGACGATCCAACCCGTGGCCGATCCGAGCGTCACCCCCACGGTCATCACCAAGGACGACAATCAGCAAACGTCGTCCACCGGCAGTTGGTCGACCACTTCGCGCAGCGGGGCCTACGGCGGCAACGTCGGCGTCAGCACGGCCGCCAGCGCCTCGAAGACCTACACGTTCACCGGATTGTCGGCCAGCAAAAAATACGCAGCGCTGGTCCGCTGGGTTCCCTCGACCACGCCCGATGAATATGACACGAACGCTCTGTTTCAAGTCTTCGGCGACACCGGCGGCGACCCGCTCAACGAGCTGCACGTCGATCTCAACCGCAAAACCGAGGGGCTGGCCGACGGCTCCGGCTATATGTGGCTTTCGCTCGGCGCTTTTTCGCCCCATAGCGGCTCGCTGACGGTCAAACTCACCAACGGCGGCACGAGCGACAAGCTGGTGATCGACGGCGTGCGGCTGGTCGAAGTCGGGCCGGTGACGCAGACCAAGTACGACTGCAACGGCAACCTGGTCAAGGCGACCGACCCCTTGGGCAATGCCACGACTTATGAATACGACGACCTGAACCGACTGATCGCTCGGACCGATCCCGACCCTGATGGAAGTGGTTCAACCTACACCAGCCCGGTGACGCATTATGCCTACAACTCGCTCGGCTGGATGACCTCGATGGTCGATGCGGAAAATAACGGCACGATCTACCAGTACGATTCGATGGGCCGGCAGACGAAGCAGATTAACGTTCTCGCCGCGGGGCTGACTGGCGAATACACGGACGGGTCGGGCAATACTAAGCAGGTCGATTCGCAGGTCAACTTCCCCGATACCGGCGGCGCGCTAAACGGCTATTCCAGCGTCACGTGGACGGGGGCGATCTATTTGGACGACCCGGGGGAGGTCATATTCTATCTGAAGACCACCGATAATGCTCACCTATACATCGACGACTACTCCGTGATGTCCTACACGAGCAACACCGGCATGACGGAAAGCGATGCAACCACCATTGATCTGGTGGCCGGCTGGCACACGGTCAAAATCGAGTATCACGATGGAAATAGCACCGGCGACAACGGCTTGGTCGTTAGCTGGAACCCTGGCAGCGGCAAGGCGGCCATCCCCGCCGCCGTCTTCGGCACCACGCAAACGACGGCCACCACCAGCTACGACAACGCCGGACGCGTTCTTGCCTCGCTAGACGCATTGGGCCGCAGCACGTTGCACGATTATGATTCGCTGGGGCGGGTGGAAACCGACTCTAGACTCAACTTTCTTATCAACGAATATGTCTACGACGGCGCCGGTAACCTGGCAGCGATTACCGATGGGCTGGAGAAAACCACGCTCTACGCCTACGATGCGTTGAACCGCCAGACGCAGGTCATTCAGCCATTTGCCGGTCCGAGCGGCACGCCGCACTACGACTTGCGCGACGAAACTGCCGTCAGCACCACCGGCAGTTGGAATGCTTCACCCACAACGAATGACTCGGCTTACGACGATCACGTGCTCGAAGCGACGGCCGTCGGGGCCAGCGCCACGTACACCTTCGACACCGGCCTGGACGACGGCAAGACCTATGCTGTCCTAGTTCACTGGGCTCCGGCTTCAGGAGACGTCGAACACGATGATTACGACACAAATGCCCTATTTCAAGTCTACGGCGATCCGCTGGCCGATCCGCTGGGCATCTCGCGGCAAAACCTCAACGTGCCGACGCAGGGCTATGACTCGACCAATTACGGCTCGATGTGGAAAGTGCTGGGCGGGTTCCATCCTGACAGTGGCGAACTTTCACTGGTGATCAGCGACGACGACAGCAGCGGTTTGCTCGCGATCGACGCCGTGCAGCTTCTCGAAGTCGGCGGCGTGACCACCTACACCTACGATGCCGCCAGCCAATTGACCAGCCTGACCGACCCGGTGGGCAACACGACAAGCTGGGTCTACGACGGTCTGGGCCGCACCCTCGAAGAGAACAACGAACTCAACGGCACGCGATATTACCAATACGACGCCGTCGGCAACGTCACCCGCACGATCGACCGCGACGGCCGGATCACCCGCTACCAATACGATCATCTCAACCGCCAGACCAAAGAAATCTGGCAGCAGGAAACCGTCGGCGACAAAGTGAAGAGCCGCTCTGTGTTCTACAACAACTACCAAGAGCTGAGCCACGACGAAGCCATTGCGATCGACGCCAACGGAGCGCCGAAACAGGCCGTCCTGCCCGGCGAGTCCGACATCGCCACCGTCCGCGGCTTCATCAATGCGTTGATGGTCGACATCGTCGACGTCGGCAATATCGGGGCCGACGACTTTTCGTTCATGACCTCGCCGACCGACAGTCCAACGAACTGGTCCTCGTATTCTCCGACGATTACGGTCACCGTGCGGTCGGGCGAAGGCAAGGATGGCTCCGACCGGGTCGAAATCACGGGCCTGAGCGTGATGAACGGTTGGCTGAAAGTGATGATCGATGCTAACAGCGACACCAACCTCGAGACGGATGACGTGTTCTACTTCGGCACCCAGCAAGGGGACGCCAACGGGGATGGCTATGTCGATGGGTCGGATTTTATCGCCTGGCAAACAAACTTCAACACGGCCAGCGGCGGCACCTGGGATATGGGGGATTTCAACGGGGACGGCAGCGTCGATGGCAGCGACTTTGTCATCTGGCAAACCAATTCCCCCTTCTCGCCGGTCACGCTCGACACCTCGGCCACCGTCATCCGCACGATCAGCTACGCCTACGACGCCGCCGGCCGGCTCGACACGGTCACCGACCGCAACGGCAACGCGCTAGCCTCGGCCGACTACGACTACGATTACGACAATCTCAATCGCGTCAAACTTCTGAAGCAAACGCTGGTCGGCCTGACGCCCACGGTCAAACTGTCGTTCGTGTACGACGACCTGAGCCGTCGCACCTCGCAATTCACGACGATCGGCGGCATGTATGATTTCTCCAATAACTACAGCTACGATACCCTGGGCCGGATGAAAAGTGTCGTCCAATCCAGCTACGGCGGGTACGTGGCCCAAAAACACGTCGATTTCACCTATAATGCCGCCGGGCAGTTCGATACGATCACGCGCTATGCTGCCATGACTGCCACGAATCTGGTGGCCACGAGCAGCTACGGCTACGACCTGGCGGGCCGGCTGATCAGCCTCTTGCACCAGCGGAACAACGGCAGCGGCCTCTCAGCGGTGGCCGATTACGAGTGGACGTGGGACAACGCCAGCCGGATCACCGGCTTCGACTTCGACAACAACTATAATACCGGGCACAGCGGCGAGAGCGCTGTCTATAGTTACGACAACTCCGGCCAAATCGTCGGGGCCGACTACACGAGCGGCTCGATCGCCGACGAAGGCTATTCGTATGACAGCAACGGCAACCGGATCGACGTCGATAGCTCGATCTACAGCGGCGCCACGTTCGACACCGGCGTGAACAACCGCCTCGACGACGACGGCACCTACACCTACGAGTACGATGGCGAAGGGAATCTCATCAAACGCACCGAGACGAGCAGCGGCGACTACCGGGTGCTCGCGTGGGACCACCGCAACCGGCTGGCGTCGGTCACCGACTACAACAGCAGCGATGTCAAGCAAAAGCGGT
>JADZDJ010000070.1 GCA_020851115.1 Pirellulales bacterium | reverse complement strand
GTGGTAGGTAATGGCGGCAGCGATGATGGCCGCCGAAATCACCATGCAGACGCCCAAAAATCTCGACTCAGCCATTGGGAAAGCTCCTTTGGGGATGGATAGGAAACTCTGGCCTCTCGTCGCCCGCCCGCAAATTAGATCAATTTCAAGAATCGCCGCAAGATGTCCGTTCCACCTAGGGTAAGAAAGCTTTCCGGATGGAATTGCAAGCCGAATGTCGGAAATCGCTTGTGACGAATAGCCATGATTTCGCTTCCGCCATCCGGTGCATCGGCCCAAGCGGTTACGTCGTAGTCTTTCGACAGCGAGTCGGGCCGAATCACCAGGCTGTGATATCGCGTGGCCTCGAATGGATTTGGCAAGTCCGCGAACAGGTCGCGGCCGTTATGATGGATACGATCGACTTTGCCATGCATCAATTGCCTGGCGCGTTCGATCGTTCCACCGGTCGCCTGGCCGATTGACTGATGCCCTAGGCATACGCCCAGCAGAGGCAATTTTCCCGACAGCCTCGTCACGCATTCGCACGAGATTCCGGCTTCGGTGGGCGTGCAAGGCCCCGGCGATATAATCACGTGCGATGGCCGCAGTTTTTCGACTTCGTCCACCGTGATTTCATCATTGCGAAACACGCGCAAATCGAGCGCAGCATCAATCTCCCCGAGCCGCTGCACGAGGTTGTAAGTGAACGAATCGTAGTTGTCGATGAGCACAATCACGGTAACAGCATTGTAGGCTGTCGCTCGAGTTGAGCAAAGTGCGGAGCAGATCTCGCATGCCGAGCGGCACTAAAATCGCTAGTCTGGCTTGCAATTCAAACGCGACTTAGCACGCGGAATTTACTAATGACCGCCCAGCCGCTCCATCGTTGGCTCCGGCTGCCAGAGGTAGAGGTAGGTTGGCATCGATGCGCGCTCGAAACCCGGAAGGTTCATCGGCAGGACTTGGCCTTGAATCGGCACATTGGGCGTCATGCTGTACTGCGAACGAGCCCGATCGTTGCAACGGTGATACAGCACCACCCGAGCCATGCTGAGGCCGGCCATACTGCGCGCCGTTGCCACCGCGTCGTCGAGGTAGCCTAGCGAATCGACCAGGTGGTTTTGTACGGCCTGAGCACCGCTGAAGATCCGCCCATCAAAGAGGGATTGCTGCGTAGGGTCGATCATCGGTCGCGATCGCAGCACCGTATCGACGAAGCGCTCGTGGTATTGGTTGGCGATGGCTTGCAAGTACTCGCGCTGCTGCGCGATCAGCTTCGCATTTTCTTCTTGTTGCGGCGTATCACCCTCGGCCAGTTGCAGCACCACGCCGGCGTCAATGTTTTCGCCAGACTTGATCGGTATGGGAGCAATATCGCGAGCCTGCAGCGCTCGTGAGAGATTGTACAAATTCAAAATCACGCCGATGCCGCCAGTGATGGTTGTCGGATGAGCAACGATTTGATCGGCGGCCGTGGCCAGAAAGTATCCGCCGCTAGCGCCGACGTCCATCAAGCAGGCCACAACGGGCAAGCCCGTGCGCGCTTTGAATTCCTGCAGGTCGTGGCGCATGATATCGCAAGCCGTCACGCCACCCCCAGGACTGTTGATGCGCACGACAACAGCCCGCGTGCAAGGGTCGGCTGCTGCCGCTTCCAGACGCTCGCGGAACAGCGACACGGGATTTTCACCGGCGGAACTTGGGCCGACCATGTCCATGTTCAGCAGGATGCCATCGACGTCGATCACGGCAATCGATGGCCCGCCCATGCCAGCGTCTTCTTTTGGAACCGTGAATGGATGCACTGGCCCTGCATTTCCCGGTGTGACCGGCTCGTTGGTCATGTGGCCGTCGGCCTTCATGTTCATGCAGGCATTGACCGTCGGCGTGCAGCATTTGCAGCCAGTCAAACACACGGATGAAAGCAGCACTACGGCCGTGGCGACCAGCGCAAGCGGAGGAACGGCGCGATTGTAATAAGCGGGAGTGGGCATAGCGATCCGTCGCAGGTGGGCGATGATCCAAAGGCGCTAGGTCGAACCGCGGCAGCCTCGAGCGAACGACCATTGTCGATCGCCGGCCGCAAGCGATTCACGCTCGCCGGGAATCATCGAAAGGGGGAGGCAATCCATTGCCGCCGGTCCAATACCGCACTTTCATCGCGCAGGACCGGCCGCTCCAATTACTGCATTCGGCCGCGGCGGCATGAAAACTCAAAAATTGCCCTGCGTGCCGATCATTCCGGCCCGACCGTGCCGATCGGTGAAACTTTGCCGGTATGGTTGGAAACGCTGCCCATGGGATGTTGTCCATCAACTCTTGTGAGTCGGCAACTCGACTTCCGGCCATCCTTCAGGCGCCTGCTCCAACGCCAGGAAAGCAAACAGGTTGATGATTTCTTCGGGTTGCAATTGCTTTTCAAACCCTTCCGGCATCAGAGAAAGCTTGCTGAGTTGGAACGCATCGATTTCGTCGCGACGGACGATTTCTTGTTTTCCACCTTGAAGCTTGAGCACGACGCGCGCTTGGCCGTCTTCCACCAGCAGTCCCGAAATCGAACGGCCGTCGCTGGTCACGACCGAAACGGCCTGATAGGCGCGGCCGATGACGAGGCTGGGATCAAAGACATTCGAGAGCAATTGATTGAAGTCATTTCTGCCATTTGAGGTCAAATCCGGCCCGACATCAAAACCGTGGCCGAAAATCTGATGACATTGAGCGCAGGTTTTCTTAAACACCGCCGCGCCGGCCAAGGCATCTCCTCTTTTCGAGCCGATGAGTTGTCGCATTTCGTTGACGACCTGCTCGCGCTGCGGGTTGCGTTCGCTGCGAATGGCGCCCCAATGTTCGGCAATCAGCCGTTGAAGCTCCTCATCGCGGCCAGCCAATAGATTGGCAATCTGCGTCGCGTTTAGAACCGTTGGTGGAAGCTGCTTCCGGCCAATCGCACGCAGCAGCGATTTGCTCCATCCGGGCCGCTCGGTCAGCAGCGAGATCGTCTTCGCCTGAAGCTCTGGCGGAAAGTTGGAATACGCTGCGAGCATCTCGCCGGCAACGCCAACATCGTCACATCGTCGCAAAGCGGTCAACATTGTCGCGCGCGCATCGAGCGGCGATCGTTCATCGCAAATGATGTCGCGCGCCAATTGAATGGCTCCCGACTCGCGTTTGGTCAGCAACATTTCTAGGCCGCGCAGTCGATCGGCTGGTTTGATCGTCGTACTCTGACATGCTTCGAGCAATTCCGCGCTAGCCCCAGGACGTTCGACACCAGCCGCAAGCAGTTGCACCTCATAACCCAGAGCGTTATTGCCGCCACGGAGTTCAATCAGCATAGTGTCGAGACGCCGTGCAAGCGATCGGAGTTGCTCGCGTGAAATCTCCTTGTCGGCGATCATTCGGCTGAGCTGCGCCAATTGGGATTGCAATGCGGCGGTTTGATCGTGCGCTTGGTGAAGCAGCAGTTCATAAAGTCCTACCACCGATTCGTCACCAATCGCCAATAACCGCGCGGCAATGCGCGGCAGCAGATCGGCAACTGGATTCGCTTGAGTCAGATCGTATTTTTCCAACGCTTTGACGAACCGCGCAGGATCAGATTCGATGAAGGGATGCAGGTTTTGCCAAACGATGTGTGGTAGGAGTTGGTCGCCGTCGCTCTTGGACAGCACCCGCAACAACAGAGGAACTGCGTTAAGGTGCTTCAGTTTTCGCGAAGCGATTGCCGTTTGTAATCGGACTTCGGCATCTTTGTCACTCGTCAGCGCGACGATGCGCTCGCGAATTTCTTCTACTTCACCGTTGCGATCTCCAGCCGCTCTGACTCCCCAAGCGCGGAACGTGGAATCGTCACTGGCCAGCAGAATCAAGTGAAATTGCCGATCGAGCGGCCCTGCGCCAATCAGCGACCACAAGGCATGTAGCCTGCCTTTCCGCGGTTGCGATTGGTTGAGAACGAGCGATTGCAGTTTCGATTGCAATTCTGGGTGCATTCGTTCGCTCAGCAACCGCTGCGCAAGATCGCGGAAGTAGATGTTGGCGCTCGCCAAGCGTGCAATCAGTTGATCGTCGCTTTCTTGGGCCAGATTCAAGGGCGCTGCTCGCGGCGTGCCGTTATACCGAATGCGATAGAGTCGCCCTTGCTGCCGATCGACCCCCGGCGCATCGCGGCTGGCGTCTTGATAACAGTGATAGCGGTCGTACCAGTCGAGTACATACAGGCAGCCATCTGGGCCGGTTTTCTGCGAAATCGGCATGAACCACGGATCGTTGGCCGCCAGGAAATCGGGCTGGCCGGTGGCACTGTAGGTTGAGCCATCGTGTTGTAGCTTATCAACATTGATACATGCGCCATGGATGTTTCCCATATAGAGCATTTCGCGATACTCTTCGGGATAGGCGTCACTGTCGAAATAATGCAGGCCGCAGTACGCGGCTTTTTGATGGTGATGTTTGACGATGGATTCAATGAGCCACGTGAATTGCGGATACTCACCCGCCTGTCGCCGATAGTATCCGGTTTCGACGAGGTGCCAGAGATGATCGATCACGCACGCGCTCACAAATGCGCTCCCATCGCCATCGAAAGCAAGCCCCCAAGGGTTACTCGTCCCTTCACAGAAGATTTGAAATTCGTGGGTCTGCGGATGAATGCGAAACATCGCGCATGTAAATTCGTAGGTCTTGCCGTTATTGCTTTTCACAACACTGCGGTTGAAAACACCGTTCAAACCATAGAGCCAACCGTCTGGCCCCCAGGTGAGCGAATTGGGCAACTCGTGTGTGTCGTCGCGACCGAAGCCGGTGACGACAACTTCTGGTGGGCCGACGGCCCTGCCGTCGGAACCGAGCTTGTAGAATAAGATGTCCGGCGCATTGGCCACCCATACGCCGCCGCGACCGATGACGATGCCCGAAGGGATGTTCAACCCGTCGGCAAAGATCTCGCTGCGGTCGAACTTTCCGTCGCGGTCGGTATCTTCAAAAACCTTGATCCGATCTTTGCCGCGGCCCGGTTCGTGCCGAGGATACTCGATGCTTTCGGCAATCCAGAATCGGCCGCGCTCGTCGATCGTCATTGCGACCGGATTGATCAATTCCGGCTCCGCAATGACGAGTTCGACCGAAAAGCCGCTGGGCACAACCATTTTTTGCAGCGCCTGCTGCGGCGAAAGGGGGCTACCTGGAGGATTGTCTTGATGGTATGGAATTGGCTCGGCCGCGAAAGCCAAATTGGCGGCTAGCACGACGGCCACGACAAGTTGTCGCACGATGGCAACGGAAAACCAAGTTGGATTCAAAGTCGAAGCCCGTCGAGGATCGAAAGCCATGGATGGACAGAAAACTGCTTGTGATTCGCCGCTATTCGTCGTCACCATATGCGCTTCTCCGATCGTGAGTATCTGAATTACCCCGCAGTTGCAATTATAAATTAATCTCGTCTTGCAGGATTAGCCTTCGATGCGCTCCAACCCTTCCATCCCGGTCCGCGGACGACTCGGCCAGGTTTTGCCCCAGTGTGTTCACCGTCTTGGAGGACTTGATCGCCATTGACGAAAACGTGGACCACACCAGTCGAATATTGGTGGGGCTTGTCGTAGGTGGCGTGGTCTTGGATCTTCTTGGGATCGAAGACGACGATATCGGCGTAATATCCCGGCTGTAGCCGGCCGCGATCTCGAATTCGCAGCGTCTCGGCAGGGAATGAAGTGAGTCGGTGGATGGCCTGTTCGAGCGGAACGATTTTTTCATCGCGAACGTATTTGCCAAGCAGCCGGGCAAAGTTGCCATAGGCTCGTGGGTGGGGATTCGATTTCAAGAATGGGCCTTCGGGGGCCAGCGAACTTTCGTCGGAATCGAAGGCGACCCAAGGCAAAGCGAGTTGACGCCTGACGTTTTCCTCGGACATAAGGAAGTAGATCGTGCCGACGCGGCTGCCATCTTCGACGACCAAGTCCATAATCGTTTCTTGCGGCGATTGACCGCGGAGCCTGGCGACTTCGGCCAGCGTCTTCCCGGTGAGCGGCTTGAGTTTGGCGTTTTTGAAGCCGACAAGCAGCACTCGTTCAGGGGAGCCGGCAGCCAGATACAAGCTTTCCCAATGGCTGGAAGGGGTCACCATTTCTTCGGCCAGTCGTGTACGGATCTGTGGATCTTGCAGTCGCTTGGCCCACAGGTGGTAGCCCCCTTCTTGGACCCAGGTGGGCATTGCGGCATCGAGACCGGTCGCGCCGGCAGTGTAAGTGTACATATCAGCGGTGATTTCCAAGCCGTCGGCGCGGGCGGTTTCGATTTTCTTGATCGCCTCTGCCAGCTTGTCCCAGTTCGTCTCACCGGCAGCTTTGAGGTGAAAGATATTGGCGCGGATTTTGGCGTCGCGGGCAATCTCGATCAACTCGTCGAGGGCTTCCAGAAATTGATTCGCTTCGCTACGAAGATGTGAAGTATAAAGCCCATCATACGCGGCGGCGGCTTGGGCGAGCGCAATCAACTCGTCAGTTTTCGCATAACAGCCGGGAGCGTAGATCAAGGCGGATGCAACGCCCATTGCTCCTTCTTCCATCGCTTCGCGGACGAGCTGTTGCATGCGTGCAAGCTGCTCGGCATTGGGGGCGATGTCGGCCGCGCCGAGTTCATGCACGCGCACCGTCGATGCGCCAACGAATGAAGCGACGTTGCACGAAATTCCACGATTGACCAGCAGGTCGAGATACTGACCGAGTGTTTGCCATTTCACGGAATAATGGATGTCGGCTTGCCGGCGGGCTTGCTCATTTTGCATCACAGGGTTGAATGGGCCCATCGAGTTCCCCTCCCCCATCACTTCGAGCGTGACACCTTGGCGAATATCGCTTTGAGAGCGGCCGTCGTAAAGCAGCGATTCGTTTGCCCAGCTAAGCATGTTGATGAACCCCGGCGCGACGGCCAAGCCGCGAACATCGATTTCCTGCTTGCCGCGCGTGTCGACAAGCTTGCCGCTTGCGGCGATGCGGTCGCCGCTGACGGCGATGTCGCCGGTGACGGGTGGATTTCCGCTGCCGTTGTAGATCGTGCCGCCGCGGAGGATCAGGTCGTATACGGTTTCGGCGTGGAGCGGAATCTCAACGGTAGCGACGAATATCGCGCCCAACAGCAATTTGAGGCTGAAGGACGAGGGGGTCGCAAAGGGTCGAGCCATATTCTCAAATCCTTATCCCACCGCGCAGCGATACGACTGGTCGCATTCCAGGATACTTCACTCCCTTCCCAGTTGCGACACTTTGCCAGAATCAGCCATCGTCGATGGATCGAAATCGGATGGAAATTCGAGAGAACGCTGCCTGCGCCGAACGCGCGGTTCGCAAGAGGCCCGATCTCCGTGGGCCTGGAATTGGTGCTTGACGATTGTCAGAACTAGGTCGGTGTCATCGCGTTGACTGCTGCAGACGCGACCGACGCGGCAGAAGCATACGTACTTCCACAGCAGCGGCTCGCATGCGATGTCGTCACGGCAGTCGATGATCGAGATAGCAACTTCTCGGTTGCCGCTATCAATGCGCGAAATGGACGGAGTTGAATTCCGCACGCCCAAGTCTACCGAACGCCGATCGCGATTACTTTGCTTCGCGCGGCTCCTTGAACGTCAGCACGGGACAAGCGGCACGTCGAATTACCTGCTCGGCGACGCTTCCCATCAGCAGTCGCGTCAGCCCGGTGCGGCCGTGTGTACCGACAACAATGATGTCGGCCCGTTCGTCGTTGGCCACACGTACAATCTCTGTCGCCGGATCGCCGGTGACCATCCGGTGAACGTAAGCCACCTGCGGGTCGGCCGGTTTCACCGCGGCCAGCATTTTTTGGAGAGCCTCGGTATTCGGCTCGGGAATACCATAGTACAGTTCGCCGCCGCCGTAAGCCAGCGGCGGCTCTTCGACGTGTAAAATCACGAGCGTCGCGCCGGTATCTCGCGCCAGCGCGGTCGCCAGGGGCAAGCCCGCATCGCTGGCGTGAGAAAAGTCCGTGGGAAACAAAATCTTTTTAAGTTGCATAAATTCCTTCCTTTTATAGCGCTCCAGGCCGCAAATTATAGCGAAATATTCTAACGCTAGCTTGCCAGTAAACTTTACGCACTTACCCCATCTTTACTCCCGCTCGCATCATTCCTATATTGGGCGCTCTCGCGATTCGTCGTTTGCGCGGCTACCTACTGGGCTTCACCGAAAGGCGTTGCCCCCGCCAGGCAGAGGATGCGTCGCGGCTGCCTATAGAGGTCTTTCTCGCAAACGGATGGGCGTAGACCTCACAAATAGGTTCTACCACTGCAATCACCTCGATTGCAATTCCTGACCTCTTTTCCGTTTGGAGGAAGCACAATGAGAAACTTCAGCAAAGCTCTGTCGCGGACTCTGCGAATTGAACAACTCGAGACTCGCACCTTGATGGCCAGCAACGTTACCGCCGCGATCAACACGGCGGGCGACTTGGAAATTCGCGGAAATTCCCAAAGCAATGTGGTCGCGGTAACGCAATTCAACAGCGGTGTATGGAAGGTTGCCGGACTGCTTGGTACCACGATCAACGGCAAGCACTCCGAAAAATTCGAATACATCAGCGGGATGAATGTTTCGCTCGGCCGTGGAAACGACGGGCTTGCCATCGTCAAGGGCAATCTCGATGGTGCGCTAAACGTTCGAACCAGCAGCGGTTTCGACGGCGTTGCGATCACCAGGTTTACCGCGTGCAGCATCTACGTCAGTACCGGTGCCGACACCGATGCCGTGCTCCTCGCCGATGTCACGTTGCAGATTCCCGATATGGAGTCGGATTTTGCCGCGCAGACCCAAGGGGAATTTGGAACGGCGATATTCAACACTGGCAGCGGCGACGACTATGTCTTGCTGGCCAAGTTGACGGCGCCAGACGTCTGCGTTTACACCAACGGCGGCAGAGACATTGTTGGATTGCTCGGCGTCGACGCCTGCGACTCGCTGAGTGTCAACATGGGCGATGGCAATCTCGATATCCTGGCTGTTGCTTATTCGAGTACTCCGGTTGCGAACTTATCTGGCGGAGGAAATCCTGTAGACAGCTACCTGCATGCCCGCAATTCGTTCGAGGAAGAGAACGTAACCGGCTTCCAATTCACCCAGTCGTTCGACGCCTACGCCGACCAGTTGGAAACGTTAGTAGAAACCTACTTGCCGCTGGTGCAGCAGTTGCCTGGCCTGGGCGGCTTGCCGAATCTCGGCTCGTTCTAGTCGAACGATATCGGCGGCATTCGACGGCTAAATTTTTGTGTCGACTACTGCAGCTTGGCCGCAGGGGGAATGGATTCCCCACCCGCGGCCATTTTCTGCTAGAGGTGTCGGCGGAGCGGTGAAACTCGTGCGCCTGCGTCGGTATGGCTTACGCAGCACCTCCGAAACTTTTATCGGCGTCTTTAATGACGAACTTCGCACGCAGCCTTGCCACCGTGGAGGCCAAACCCGCTTGTTCGACCGATCGCAGCACTTCGCTGAAATCTTTATAGGCGGCAGGGGCTTCGTCGATCGGGTAGTTGCGGCAGTTGGTGAGAATATCGGCGTAATCCAATTGGGCGTCGATCGTGCGCTGATCGAGCCGGCGCCCGGCCTCTTTGCGTCCCCTCGCTCGACCGGCGCCGTGATTGACGCTGTAGCAGCTTTTTTCCGCCCCCGGTTCAGCGACCATCACCACTGAACCACTCACCGGATTGCCGGGCAGTAAAATCGGATGGCCGGTTTCGTAGTAGGGCGTGTCGAGGAGTGAAAAGTGTCCTGCCGGGAAAGCGCGAGTAGCCCCTTTGCGATGGACCCAACACACCTGATTGCCAACAACCTCCTGCCGCGCAATGTTATGGCTGATGAAGTATACAAGCTCACCGTGAGCTTCTGGCAGCACTTCTTGAAACGCTTCCAGCACCAGCGCATTAATGAGCAGATGATTGACGGTCGCAAAGTTTGCGCCCAAAGCCATGTCGTCGAGGTAATCGTTGGCTTCAGGCGTCCCGAGCGGCGCATAAACCAACTCTCGATCACCACCCGGCAATGGAATATCCCAGGTGTTGAACTTCGACTGCAGTTGGCGAAATTGGCCACTGGCAAGCTGGTAACCGAAGCCGCGCGAACCGCAGTGCGACAAAAATGCCACATCACCTTCGCGCAGCCCGAACGATTCGGCAATCTTACGCCGACGCTCGTCGCCAACAAGCTCAACGACTTCGGCTTCGCCGAAATGGTTGCCGCCGCCGTAGCTGCCGAGCTGTGAAACCTTGTCGGCGAAGTTAGAAAAAGTCTTTCCCGCCAGCAACTTGTCGATTCGCGTTTCGAGCGACTCGGTCGAACCATCGTGGCCCCGATGAAACGCGTCCTCGCAGCGCAGCGGCCAATCGACAGGAATGCCGAGCGCTTCGCAAACCGATTTCGAAGCTCCTTCGATCGCTACCTGCCGCCCTAATGGTTCGCTGACCCGTCGCGCCTTAGCCACGCTGCGCTGACCGCGGCCTGGTCCTGTTGGGGTGCGCTCGCCAACGGCGTTCATCAGCGCGCGCCGCACCGGCCGGTCGACAATCGCCTCCGCCGGCACATCCAACTGCAACAGACTCATCGAGCACTTGATGTCGACGCCGACCGGCCCTGGGTAGATATGCGTCGGCGAGACCAACACACAGCCCACCGGCGCGCCGTAGCCGCAGTGCGCATCGGGATTCAGCACCAAATCGGTGACACCCGGCGCGCCGCGGCTATTGAGCGCCTGCTGCAAGCAACTCGCATCGAATCCGTCGCGAATCGCGGGTGTGCCGATCACGGTAATCGGTTTGCCGGCCGAATCGCGCGCCGGCAAAAAACCAATGGCTTCACCGGTGGAAATGATTTCGGGCTTGGCAAGAGCGTCTCTAGCTGGGGCGTTCGATTGAGCCATTTGACATTTATATAGCTAGGCCTTCAGGAATGACAGCAGGTTACGACAATCCGAGCCAACCATGGGTTCGGTGCATCATCGCGAATAACCTACAAGAAAGTAGCCGAATATGCCCCGGCACAAGCAACCTAAAAACTACCCCCGCCAGCCTCCGAAAGTTCTGGGATGTAGCACGATTGCTCCCGCGCATCGAACGGACAACTACTTTCGACTCTCGTCCGTTGCATCCTCGTAAAAACGCTTCTTGGGATCGATCAACATCCACATTGCACCGGCGGCGATAAACATCGCGGCATAGACGGTGAACAGGGTTGGCCAGCCGAGCCCGTCGAAGATTTCCGCAGCCAACCACGGGGCAATCGCGCCGCTCAAATTGCCGACCATATTGATGAACCCCGTGGACGTGCCAGCGTGTTTGCCGCCGATGTCGACCATCGTCGCCCAGTTGGCCGCCTGTCCAAAATCAAACGCGGCCGAGGCAAGGCACATCAGCGCAACGGCCTGGGGAACACTGCTAGCCTTCGGCACCAGCAGCATTGCGGCGGCGGCGGTGAGTGTTCCGCCAATGGGGCAAATGGCTCGTCCGAAATATATGCGGCCGGTCCATCGCACCAGTCGATCCGAAACAATGCCGCCCGCCAAACAGGCAATGCCGCCGCAAAATAGCGGCAGTCCACTGGCGAGTTCCGACTGATTGAAATCGACTTTGTGGACGTCTTTGAGAAATCGCGGCAACCAGGTGATGAAGAACGACCAGCCAATGCTGCCGCAAATATAGTAGATCGCCAAGGCCCACAGGCTGCGGCTGCGCACGAGCGGCCGCCAGATTTTGGGCGCATGATGTGATAAATGTTCCACCGCCGCTGAATCTGGTCGGATCAGGGTCAGTTCGGCCGCGTTAACACTGGGCTTGTCTGCCGGATCGTCGCGAAACCAAAGATAAAACAATACGCACCAGATCACACCAAACAGTCCGGCGACGGAAAAACCAAGCCGCCACGAGGGTATCTCTTGGAATCCCGGCGACGCCATCGCGAGCAGCCCGCGAAACCACCTGGAGTCAAACAGCGCCAGCAGGCTGCCAAAAATCAGTGGAGAAAACGCGCCTCCCCACCGCGCCGACAACCACAGCAGCCCTCCTGCTCGACCGCGCTCAGCAAGCGGCAGCCAACGGCCTTGAACGCGAGCCATATTCGGAAAGGCCCCAGCCTCGCCGACGCCGAACAGGAACCGCGCAAGATAGAGCATGCCAAATCCGGTCGCCGCCCCCGTCATCACCGTAAAGAACGACCAGGCCAAGACAATCCTTGTCAATGTGCCGCGAGCACCATACCGGTCCCCCAGCCAGCCGCTTGGCATTTCAAACAAGGCATAGGCCAAGAAAAATGCACCGAGCACCTTTCCCATGTCAGGATCGCTCAAATCGAGGTCTTTCTGAATATCCTGTTGCGCGCGCATGATGCAAACGCGATCGTAATAGGTCAAAAACGAAAGCGCGCACAAGAATGCCATTACGCCGTAGCGAACGCGGGTCGGCTTCATCGCGCCTCCTGGGCGGGTGGCATCGCGGCGATCCATTACCGGATCAACTCGCCGTCTTGTTTGGTGAAGAAACGGGTTTCGATCCAGCGGTGGGACGACGGATTGTTTTCTTCAATTTCCAGGCGGCAGGGCCAGAAATCGCTCTAATTAGACACCATCCGACCACAACGGTGAATTAACCGAATAAGGAATTACGCCCGTTTCCATTTCATACTTGGCATCTCAGCGAAACAACCCGCTTTCGCTCAATCGCCGCGAATAAATTACCTGCGCGGCATTGTCCAGGTTCGGCTCCAGAATGTAAAACCCGAGCGGTCACTGCCATGATGGTCGGCGATCAGCAACTCGCCGTCGATGGCAATTTCGCTTGCAGTCCAGTTGGCATTCAAATTTCCGGTCAGCCTTTGGTTTTGAAACGGTATCCGTCAAAATTGCCGCCGGGCAGGATGCGAGTAGTAAGGACATCCAAATCATGGAGCGTGCTAGCACATTTCGCCGATTGCGGCTGGGAACGAGAGCTAGCTATTGACGAACGCCCTGAGAGGACATTTACATTGCCAAAAGCTTCACGACATTGATCGACAGGCAAGCTCCGGTGATAGTCGCTCGCGACACAATTCCGCGACTGAAGCGAGCCTGTTTCGCAAGCGGCGGCGGTTGCGGCCCGGAAGTTGCACTACGAGTGATGCGACAGAGAAATTGCGTTTTTTGAACATTTTCACGATTTAGATCCTACCAAAGTGGTCGCTTTCGAGCCATGAACCATTGCCATGGAGGGTACAAGCATGTTGGTATTATCCAGAAAACGCGGCGAAAAAATTGTCATCGGTGGGGTTATTGAAGTAACGATCATCGAACTTAAGGGGGATCGAATTCGAATTGGAATCGAAGCCCCACTCGAAGTTCCGATTCACCGGCAGGAGGTTTTTGAGCGTCTTCAAAACGAATCATTGCGCCAGTTTCCGCCAGTTCGGCGCTGGAGCGAAAGAGATCTGGTTGCACCACGATAGCCTTCAACCATCGGTGATCTACGCCCGTTCTCGCCCGAGGAATACTTCGCGGGTAGTATTCATCGGGCAGGCGGGCTGTATTCTAAAACAAGCAAGCAAATCGTTTTTTGGACGAGACTCATGTCACTTTCGTGCCTCATGATATTGCTTCACCAGCCGGCAATCGTTGGCCAATAGTTCGTCGAGCTTCGTTTTAATTTCGCGATTGTCGCCGGCACGATAGTCTTCCAGTCGGCGCTGGTAATCGGGCAGACGATAAAAGAAATCTCCGATGACTTCGGCCATCACTGTTTGGCCGTTTTTGCCGTAACCGAGTTCTTCGAGTTGATAGGAATTCAACTGCTGCTCGAACTGCCCGCGCATCGGAAATGCTAGGTAGGGTTTCTTCGGCCCTGTCCTGAATATTGTGTCACGGGCGGAAATGTGATACTACCCCGTTTTCCCAAACCCCGGAGAGTGACGCATGGACGCGTTGATTTTGGATCAGGCTGAGGAGTTGGCCAAGTCGCTGGCT
>JADZDJ010000069.1 GCA_020851115.1 Pirellulales bacterium | reverse complement strand
CGCAGTTGGGCAAGATACTGGCGGTGCATCATGGCTTCGATTGCACCGTGCTGTTTGCCATCAATCCGGACGATGGCACGATCGATCCTAATCGCGGCGACAATATTCCCGGCTTGGAGCAGCTCGATGCGGCCGACCTGATGATTATTTTCACGCGGTTTCGCAAGTTGCCGGATGAGCAGATGAAGCACATTGTCGATTACGTGAATCGCGGCAAGCCGATCCTCGGTATGCGCACCGCGACGCATGCTTTCAACCTGCCGGACAATTCCACCTATGGCCAATACGGCTGGAAGAGCAAACGCTGGGACGGCGGCTTCGGCCGGCAGGTGCTGGGCGAGACGTGGATCAGCCATCACGGCTCTCATGGCAAACAAAGCACGCGCGGCATTATCGCAACCGGCATGGAGAGCCATCCGATCCTGCGGGGCATCCGGGATGGTGATATCTGGGGTCCGACCGACGTCTACGGCGTGCGTCTGCCGCTGCCGGACGACAGTCGGCCGCTGGTGCTGGGCCAGGTGCTAGAAGGCATGCAGCCGACCGATTCGCCACTGGCTGGCGCCAAAAACGAGCCCATGATGCCGGTCGCCTGGACTAAGACCTACGCGACTCCCGAGGGCAACCGCGGCCGCGTGTTCACCACCACGACGGGCGCATCGCAAGACCTGCTCAGCGAGGGCGTGCGGCGACTGCTGGTGAATGCCAGCTATTGGGCCGTGGGTCTGGAAGACAAGATTCCAGAGAAATCCACAGTCGACATCGTCGGCGACTACAAACCGCTTCGCTTCGGCTTCGGCGGCTTCGCCAAAGGCCGCAAACCGGCGGATTTGGAACTGAAATAGACTGCTGCATTCGCGCACGTGGGGATCAAAGACTATTTGCAATAACCGGAATAATGCATTGGTTTTCGGAGCGGCATCGTGGCATTAACTCCCGGGGCCTTGGGCATTCAAGAGGCCGCAAGTTTATGGGGTTCGACCGCGCTGGGTATCCACGTAACAGATTTGCTCATCGTGCTGGCTTTAATGCGGGGCGGACGACTGCTGATTGCGATTATTGTTGGCGCACCATGTTGGTGGCTTCTTCGCAGGCACCGCCACGAGCGTCCATTGCCCCCCGGCAAGGCCGAAGTGCCAGGAGACGGTTTGCTGATTGGATCGCCGCAGCGCAAGAAAAATACGCTTGATTCAAAATCCATCGCCCTATCTGCTTTGCTTCTACTTCGACTGAGGCTCAGAGCAGCCTCTCAGATCACGCACGAAAAACGGTCTGTGGGACGGGCTTGGCCGATCATTGGCCCTGCGTAGATTCATGCCCGCCGTTGGCGTTGGGGAACCTACCAGGGGATCGGCGCTCTCCGCGCCAGGCTGGGAGCAGACGCAGTTCGATAAAGATCAAAAAATCAAGGGTCAACTATTGAATCCCTCACGTCGAGGGGGTACATTCGTGTGGGTTTGAGTTGTTCGTAACCGCGGAGCTCGACGCTCGTCGGTGATCCGGCATTTTGGCGGAGATTTTGGAGATTCGCTATCTCTTCAGACGGTAGTTTTCTACTCGCGGCGCAACCTTTGAAAGGAACATTCCCATGACGCTGTATTCGATCGTAATGGTTCTGTGTTCAACAATGGCTCAACTAGGAGATCCGGCGATCCCGACCACAAAAGGGCGCGTCATTTCCGTGGCTGAGGATACCGTGACCATCGCCGTGCGTGCGGGAGAAGAACCTGTCCTCGGCGACAAGATCGAAATCTATATTGAGTTGCCCGACCTCGATGGGATCGCTGTCCTAGCGACTGGCCGCGTGACGCAAGTCACGGAAACTTCGGCAATTGCACGGCTGGAATCCAAGACGGGTCGAATCGGCAAGAATCAATTGGTCCGAGTCACCCCCAGCAAACTAGCCAGGAGCAGCAACAAACCGATTGCGGACACCGTGAGCGAACCGATGCCAACGCCGTCCCCTTCCACAGGCCGGCCGCCTGTTCCGGCGCCCATTAACGCAGACTTAACCCGGGCAGTCGGCACTGCCTTGCCGGCGCCTTTGCCCGAGAATCTCGGGTTGGGGGGCGTGAAAGGGCGGCCGCTTAATTCCCTGTCCAGCGAGCCGACGAACGGCGATTTTGCCGCGCCGGTTCGAAGTTTTCAGCAGGCCGTGCTAAGAATTGGCAATCCTGCCCGGGGAGCATGGGGTACCGGCTTTGTGATTTCGCGCGCCAAGCGGTGGGTCGCGACAAACGCTCATGTCGCGGATATTGCCAAGATCGCGGTTCTTAATGAAAGTCGAACCAGCTACAAGGTTGAGAAAATCTGGTATCACGGAGGCGTGATTCGCTTCATGGACGACGGCAAGACGTTGATCCAATCCGCCAATCCGGCCGATGGCGAAGTGGATACGGAATGTTCCGACATTGCCATTCTCAAACTCGAAGCGGTCGGTCCTGATCTGCCTGCCGAAGTGGTTCTCGCCTCGCCGGAAGAGACGTTCGGCATTATGGGTTCTCGCGTGGGAATCCTCGGCTATCCAGGTTATCAGCATGACCAGTTCATTCAACCAGATGTTTTCGCGTCGGCCACGTTCGTGCAGGGCAGCGTCAGCCGGATGACCGGGCTCCGCCATGTGCCCAATGCAGCGATGGTGCAGCGCCAATCGGTAGCTTACGATGCGCGGACCTACGGTGGCTTTAGTGGCTCTCCCGTATTCCTGAGCAATGGCCGAGTCGTAGCAGTTCACAACCACTCACATCGGGACGCGGGCGAGCGTACCTTGGCGCAGGGGTTGCGCGTGGATGTGCTGTGGGAGTTGCTGCACCGAGAAAAGTTGTGCGATTGCGTTTCCGGCGAGCCGCTGGGGCTGCCCGAACAGATCGCCTTCACTCTGGCCCCGGATCCTCGTGTGGAAAAACTGCGCAGGGCGCAGCGTCAGCTTGCCCAATCAGCAGACTTGATTCTGCACGATGAATTTGAAGAGGCGCAGCACATCTTGAAGGATGCCAAGTTGTTGCTGCCGGACTATTGGCGGCTGTATTGGCAAAGCTCCCGAAACATCACGCACTATTTGGCTGACGAGTGGGAGGATCTGCCGGTCCAGAATAAAACAAGTTGGAT
>JADZDJ010000068.1 GCA_020851115.1 Pirellulales bacterium | reverse complement strand
TTCAAAAACTCATCCAGTGCCGCTTTAGTCACGCGCCACGTCGAGCCGATCTTTTTGCCTTTGAGTTCACCCTTTTCGAGCGTGGCTAGCACGTCGGCTTCGCTCACGCCGAGAGCCTTCGCCACATCGCTGGTGCCGAGCAATTCAGGGATTCCAGCGTTGGCGGCAATCACTGGTGGCACTGCGGTTGGCGTGGTTTGCGTCGAACCCATTGCGGCCATCATTTGTTGCCCCATGGCCAGACCAGCCCCGAGTTGCGCCGCGGTATTGGCCATGCCTCCGCCTTCGCCGCCTTTGCCCATCGCTTCGGCCATTTGAAACTTCACGTAGTCGTTCAGGTTGCCAATGGCCGCCATGCTGGTGCGCTTGTCGATGGCGGTCTCCACTTCCGGCGGAACGGACACGTTCTCGACAATGAAGCTGCTGATCTCGATGCCATATTTGCTGACAACGGCGGGATTGATAGCCGGCAACAACGCTTCGCCGAGTTCCGAGTAACGCGATGCGACGTCGAGCACAGGCACTTTGGAAGAGGCGAGCGCATCGGTAAACACGCTGACGATGCGCGAACGCATGGTGTCGGCGAACTCGTCGAGCCGGAAATGATCGTCCGTGCCGGCGACTTCCTTGAGAAAGGTTTTCACGTCCACGACATGAAAATCAAACGTGCCGTAGGCGCGGGCCCGCACGATGCCGAAATCCGCGTCGCGCATCATGATGGGATTGGCCGTGCCCCACTTGTTGCCGGTGAACAACCGCGTGTTGACGTAGTAGATGTCCGCCTTGAACGGCGATTCGAGACCATACTTCCAGCCTTTGAGCGTGGAGAGAATCGGGATGTTGTCCGTGACCAGTGAATGTTTGCCGGGGCCGAACGTGTCACCGAACTGGCCGAGATAGACGAACTGCACGGCCTGCGATTCGCGCACGATGAGTTGCGCGCCGCGTTTGATTTCCTTGTCCTCGTCCGGGAAACGCCACGAGAGCGTGTCGCGGGAATCGTCCTGCCACTGGATGATTTCGAGGAATTGCGTTTTTAGATAATCCATCAGACCCATAATATGCCTTTCGTTAAGTTGGCGTATCATTGCTCCGCGCCGCAAAGCTGTGAAGCATAATTTCGGGCGAATTGTGTAATCGGTTTGCCGCACTCTGAACTTGCGGAATAACTCGCGTCGTCGAGAATTTCCCCCATGGCAGCCCAATCGTTGAACTGTCCCAACTGCGGCGCGGCGGCTTCCTCGGAAGCCACGCGGTGCGAACACTGCAATTCGCGGCTAGCGACCGTCGCATGTCCATCGTGCTTCGGGATGATCTTTCGCGGCGCGAAGTTTTGTTCGCACTGCGGGATGGTGGTGCAACGGGTCGAAACTCGTGCCAACGCGGTTTGTCCCTGCCCGCGCTGTCGCGTGAACACGAGGGAAATTACCCTCGGTCCAAGCAGGCTGCGCGAGTGCCCGGTGTGTGAGGGCCTTTGGGTGGACTCCGTGGCACTCCACCAGATTTGCACTGATCGCGAACGACAGGCGACCATCCTTGGCGATGCTGCGGATGTAGTTTCCGCCGCACAATTGGCCCCGGAACGGGTACGCTACGTCCCTTGCCCCATCTGCAAACAACTCATGCATCGCGTCAATTTCGCCAAATGTTCGAATGTGATTGTGGATGTCTGCAAGCCGCACGGCACGTGGTTCGATAGGGATGAACTGCATCGGATCGTGAAGTTCATCAGTACCGGCGGAATGGACGTGGCCCGGGCGAAAGAAGCCGAGGCACTAGACCAAAAACGCCGGGAGTTGGAGGCGGTTCGCAATGCCGGCGCGGCAACCGACCGGCACGCGGGCAATCAATACGAATACGGCACGAGAGAAAATGCCATCACAATGGCCTTGGGAGCGCTGGTCGGTTCGTTCTTCGATTAGCGGGGAGGGTGCTTTTCAATTGTGCTGGAACGATCTCCCGCGAAGAAGCGAAAGAGGCGAAAGAGGCGAAATCGAAAAGGCGATCTTGGGCTTCGCTGCCTTCGTGCCCTTCTTCGTGGGAATCCTGGAGTTGATTCAGCCCAAAGCGAAATTGGCCGGCTTGATTTCTCGGCAATCTCCCCTACGCTGACACACTCGAATCCCCCGCGGATCGACCCTGACTGATTATGCAACTGAACAACGAAGAAATCCGCCGTTACTCGCGGCATCTGATCCTGCCGGAAGTCGGTCTGGCCGGGCAAAAAAAGATCAAAGCCACCAGCGTGCTGTGCATCGGCGCGGGTGGGCTCGGCTCGCCCATCGCGATGTATCTCGCCGCGGCGGGCGTAGGTAAAATAGCTATAGTGGATTTCGACACCGTGGATTATTCCAATCTCCAACGGCAGATTCTCCACACGGACGCCGACGTGGGTCGGCCCAAAGCGCAATCGGCCAAGGAAACGATCGCGGGCATCAATCCCAACGTCGAAGTCATCATCCACAACACCGCGATCAATTCCGGTAACGCGTTCGAGCTCATCCGCCCCTACGACATCGTGGTGGACGGCACGGACAATTTCCCGACGCGCTACCTCACCAACGACGCCTGCGTGCTGCTCAAGAAGCCAAACGTCTATGGCTCGATCTTCCGCTTCGAAGGCCAGGCCAGCGTGTTCGCACCGCATCTGGGCGGACCGTGCTATCGCTGCCTGTATCCTGAGCCGCCGCCGCCCGGCATGGTGCCGAGTTGCGCGGAAGGCGGCGTGCTGGGCGTGTTGCCCGGCATCATCGGTTGCATCCAGACGACGGAGATTTTGAAACTGGCGCTCGGCAAAGGCACGTCCATGGTCGGACGCCTGCTCCTGTTCAACGCGCTCGACATGAAGTTCCGCGAACTCAAGTTGCGACGCGATCCCGCGTGCCCGATCTGCGGCGACAACCCAACGATCAAGGAGTTGATTGATTACGATCAATTCTGCGGCATCGCCCCCGCGCCTGCCGAACCCGTCGGCAACCCCGACGAAGTCACCGTGCAGGACATGAAGAAGGCGCTCGATGATCCGAAGCTCGGCATCAAAGTCATAGACGTGCGCGAAGCCGACGAATACGAGATCGCGAAAGTGGACGGCGTGCCGTTGCTGCCGTTGAGCCAGATCAACGAGCGCTTCACGGAACTCGATCCGAACCAGCAATACTATCTGCACTGCAAAG
>JADZDJ010000067.1 GCA_020851115.1 Pirellulales bacterium | reverse complement strand
TCTCGTTACTGTGCCGAAGTTCCAAAGGCCAAATCCCACGCCCTAACATCAGCCCAAAAACCACAAAATCCCTGCACGAAACCAGCTCCTGCACCGCAATGTTACCCACAAATTCTGGCGAGGAGGCCTTAAAAAAAGCGTTGGCTATTTTCGGCCGGCACGAGTAATTGAGGTTTATCCTGCCGTGGAAGCAATGACCCAATCCGCCGCGTGGCCCGTCGCCTCGGTGTGCGACGTACTCGAAGTCAGCCGGTCGGCATACGATGCCTGGTGCCGAAGCAGCCCCTCGTCGCGCGCGCAGCGCGACCAGGAATTGACACCGCTGGTGCAAAGCGTGTTCTGGAAACATCCGCGTCGCTACGGAGCTCGGCGGATCGCACAAGAGTTGTCCGATCGAGGCCTGCCGTGCAGCCCACGGCGAGTGGCCACCTCACACCGCCTCTATCACAGTGCAGGAGCACTACGCCTACACGCCCTACGGGCAGGCCACGGTCTACAATAGCAGCTACGGCAGCCCGACCAACACGTCCGCCATCAAGCAGAAGCACCTCTACACCGGTCGCGAACTCGACCCCGAGACATTGCTCTGCTTCCTCTCCGCCACGCGGACTGCGCGACGGAGGGCATCGTTGACTTCTTCCCAGACTCCCGCCCTACGCCATTGTCGATAGTAGCCGTAAACCGTTTGCCAGACAGGAAAATCGTGCGGCATTCCCCGCCATGTGCAGCCTTGCTGGTTAACATAAAATATCGCGTTGACAATCTCCCGCTTGGAAATCCAAGATAAATTCCCGCGCGGTGGGTGCAACGGAATATAAGGACGAATCCATTCCCATTCTCCATCCGTCAAATCGCTGTCGTAGGTGGCACGCATGGCTTGGTCTCCTCAAAAATATGAATTTGCCCCAAGGAAACCATATCCGAGCGGTCCAGCCCTGCGATGCTAGCATTTAACAAACACCTTCTAAGGACTTTCTGACGATTACCTTTCCTTGCCGAGCGGCGGATGGCCGATGGCGTTTGGCAGTTTCTTTTGCAGTTGCGACAATTTCTTCGCCGGGACGAGTTCGTCCCACTTGAGCAGCGGCTGGATTTCCTCGACTGGGTTGGCGGTCCTGAAACGTAGAGTCACGATCTGTTGTGCGCGGACAGGAAATTCGTAGGCAGGTCCGCCGGAGAGCGGCTTAGCACTTCCACCGGTCAGGTCGGTCATGAGCGCCTTCTCGTGCGGCAGTCTGACGGCGACTTTCGCCGTGCCTGCCTGGCCGACGCATTCGACTAGCCGCATTTCGATATATTCGCCTTCGCGCCGCAAAGCTTCGACGATCACATTGTCCGAGGTCTCGACGAACGACTTCGCCTCCGTGGGTTTCACGCCAGCGACGACGATTGGCGGGCAATTGTATTCCCACGCTCGTTGCGGCACCTCGGCCATGTCCCAATCGCTGTCGTGCGCGTAGAGGGCGAAACTCATCGTCTGCCGCGGCTTGCCGCTCAGCCAAGAATTGCGATAGCCCATATAGACGTCGAAGGCGTTCATGAGGAACAGCACCGGCGTGTTGCCGACGAGTTCTCGGCCCGGCAGTCCTCGGTCGAGGATTGCCACGCCGCCGCCGCCAACCAGGGCATAGTCGGACCAGCGAATTGCCGGCATGATACCCTTCACGTAGCCGGGCATCTCGGAGTCGGGTACGCCGAGCGTCCCATGTGAAAATCCATAAGGAATTCCGCGGCGAGATTGCCGGATGTCGCAGGCCAGTGGAAACTCGGCCACGACGGCCGTTTTCGTTGGGATGTCTTCGGTGGTGACCTCGAAATCAATCCTTGGATTGTCGACGTAGAAGCGAATCTTCTGTCGTAATTCGCCACCATACAACTTTCCGTGTGATTCGACGACGGTCGCCACCGGACCTTGGGCAACTTGAACTTCCCAGTCGCCTTGCGACGAGTCGCCCAGCCGCGTCCGAGCGGCACGCTGGGGCGTTTCATGATAATCGCTACTCTGCTCGGCCACGATCAGGATGGGCGCGGCCAGCATTTCGCGGCCCGATGGCTTCAGCTTCAAGCTCGTCAGTGCGCCGTGGATCGAGTCGATTTTGGCCGTGTAATGCGCCGTTTCGATCGTCGCCGGCAGGTCGATTTTCTTCGGCAACTGCGGCGGCGCGGAGACGGTCGCAAGACCGGCGGCGGATAACGGCGGCATCGCAAGCTGGCACAACACCTGACCATCGGCGTCCGCTTGGCACGCGACGCCGGAGAGCTGCTTGTCTTCCGGAAGTCTTGCCAGGAACGGCGCGCTACGTTGCTTGTTCAGCGGATTAAACAGCCCGACGGCCGAACCATCGCCGAGCAGCGACTTGAGCGCCTGTTGGCTGCTTTCACCCACGATTTCCTGGACCTTGTTGAAGCGGTCGTACGCGTCCCATGACGTTGGATGTTCGAAGACCATCCCCCCCGCTGCGCCCCAGAGCGTATTGCGATCCATGTTCAGCAGCATCAGCAGCCACGAGTGATAGAGCGGTGCGACGGGATATTTCAGTGACGATTCCAAGCTGGCTATCGTCGAAACGGCCTCGGCCGCCGCCAGGTCATGCTCCGACTTGCGGTACAGCGACTTGACGCGTGGGCATTCGCTCCAAAACGAGGTCCAGCCGAACGGCGCGCCACTGCAACTCGTAGGCAATGTTGTCTCGCCGGAATTGAGCATCGGCTGGATTGCGTCGAGATACTTGCTCGGGCCGCTAAAGCCGATCGGCGATCGCGGAGCCATTTTGTTCCACATTTCAACCAGTTCGCGCGGGTAGCCCGCATACCGCGGCGGCAGCGAATAGTCGCCCCAGCCGCCGAGAGCATAGATCGGCCACCGGTCGGGAGTGTTTTCCATCTTGCCTCGGGCGTTGTCGGCCAATTGCTGCAGTTGTCTGTGCGTGAGCGGCTTTTCCGCTGCGAAGACCTGTTCGAAGTCAGTATAGTTGTCGTTGGCCATCGCTAATATCCGAGTACCATCGGGCGACTGTTGCCAATGCGGAATGCTGTCCGTGGGGTTAAAGCGGCAGTACATCAGCGCGTCCAATCCTAGTCCGGAGCAGATCTGCGCCATCTGTTCGTGAAGGCCGCAAATGTCGATCATCCACGCCAGCCGTGGCCGCGAACCGACGACCTGCTGCTGCCAGCGCAGTCCCTCGATTCCGCTTTTCACGAGCGCCTCGCCGCCGGAAAGATTGATCGACGGTTCGAGAAAGAACGCATTGCACAACTCGACGCGCCCTTCGCGCACACGCTCTTTCAATTCCTCGAATCGCTCCGGCTCATAAGCGAGAATCGCCATCATGTTGTTGACCTCTGAGATTGCGAAACCGTAGCTCGGATCGGTGCGGACGCGGTCGAGGTGCTGCAAATACGAATAGCCGCAATGATTCCGCTCGGTGGAAAAATCGGTCAGCCAGCCGCAGCTCGCCGGATGAAAGTTGGGAATTACGAAGACCGGCCGATCGAGCTGCAGTAGCGGATTGTCCGCTTCCGCCTGCATCATCGCCTCGTATTTGTCGGCGCGGATCAAGCGGACGCGGCTGAGGTTCATCACGGCAACCCCCGCCTTGGCAAGTGGTTTCACGGCGAGCGTCTGCGGGCCGCCCTTCACCAGCGAGACCGATCCTAGTTTGAGCGTTCGAACGCGGTCCCACGAGCCGGTCGCCTCGGTGATCTTTCCAACGAATTTTTCTGTTCCGACGGTCATCTCGAAGATGCTTCCTTCGTTGCCTTTCTCGCAGGAGTAGCGCAGATCGACGACGTATTCGCCGGGCAGCTCCACTTCAAACTGCCAGGATGCCCAATCTTCGGGATCGGTCCAAGTGCAAATGTCGTTGTTGCCGGCGATGTTACGCTGCACGTAAGCCGTTTTGCCGTAAATCGTCGCATCGCGCGCCATAAGCTGAATTGTGCCGTCGGCTCGTTGGCCGACCACCGGTTTTGCATCGGCGGCGAGGGCCATCGTTGCGGAGCACACAATCGCCGTCGTTGCGAACGCCAAGGCAAGCAAAGCAAGTCGTTTCATGGCAGCTTTATCCTTATGGAATAGGGTCGCTTGATGTCGGGAGAGAAAGTGCCTTTGGCGGAAAGTGATCAGAACAACCGCCAAATCTGAAATAATATTGCCTCAAACAATTAATGAGAGGGGGAAAGGGAGAATGGGAGGGAGCGGTTTTCTGCCTGCCGTTTTCGGCATCACCGTTTCCCCTGCCTTTCATTCTTCTACTGCCGCGTTTTGGCTTGGCAATTGCCCTGGGACGGCGACGCCGACGATTTGACAGTCGGCCATTGTGTCCGATACCGTAATATTAGGTCAGAAGGCAATCACGCTGTCTATGCACAAATGGCAAGCATTTATGTCCGATTCGGCATTTGTGACAAAGAATTGCGGCGCGTATTCAAGCCCCTTTTGCGGTGTCGGCGTCGAGTTTTTTCCGCTGGGAGTATCGTTCGACCTCTCGGGTTTCGTACTCCACGAGGTGGGCTACTTGGCGCGCAACAACCGCTGGAATTTTCCGAACGTACTAAGCCCATTCTGGCGTCTCTACTACAACTTTTGTCCGGGTCACACGATCGTCTTTCCGCATCGCGAAGTTGAGCTGAGGCCCGAATACTTGGTGCTGATCCCGGAACATCAACTCTTTCACTGCCGCGGAACGATAGCAGTGCCGCACCTCTTCCTGGCGTTCAGTGTGCTGCGGCGGCTTACGCCAGAGCAACCACTACCGATCCTGCTGCGCCCGCTGGCGATCGAGCAGCAACTCATCGAGAGCATGCCGCCGCAGTTCGAGCCTGTGCCGCAGCGCGAGCGGATTTTTCATATGGGTTTGGCGATTTTGAATCTAGTGCTCAGTCGGCCTGAGATTGTCTGGCAGCAGCGCGCTCCGGCCGCAGTGCAAGAGACAATCCGATTCATCGCCGAGAATTATGCACTGCGCCTGACCATTCCGCGGCTGGCCCAAATGGCGGATCTTTCGGTCGAGGCGTTTGCCCGTTCGTTCAAAGAATACCAAGGCGAGACGATCGGGCAGCACATTCTCAAGGTCCGCGTTCGCGAGGCCGCCCATCTGTTGACGCACGGCGACGCGACAATCGATGCGATCGCCGAGCAAACTGGGTTGTCGAACCGCGCGTACCTCAGCCGCGTCTTCAAGCGGATCACCGGCGATTCTCCCGCCCGCTTCCGCCGCCGCCACCGCGTCGATGTGGCAAATTGACAATGTTTACATTGGTTGCAGGTAGCACTGGACCGGAGTAGGCTGTCAAAAAGTTGGCGTTGCGTCAGGTTGTGGCATATCCCGGATTGGTTCTTCGATCCACTTCTTGCTTGCCATCCTTGACTTCTTTACCTGAATTCAATCACGCCTGCGGCGCGAAGCTCGAAAAGCCCCCCCTATTGTCATTAAAACAAAAGGCAGCGCGCAAAGTGCGACATGCGCCCTATCGTAAAATCTTGTAATAGTCTGGCTTGCTCCAAATGGCCAATCTTGCGATAGTTTCCAGGCTTATAGTTGATCCTAACTGCGTCCCTCAGGGAGGAGGGAAACCATGCGCCCCACGGACGAGCTAGCACGAGAGTCGGCAATGTTGGGCCTTGCCGATGGCGCAGCCGTGCCTTGGTGGCGCGAGTGGCAGTTTTGGGCGCTGGCGGCAATGACGATTGCTGTTTATTTCTCACGGATGAGCGATCTGCCGATTCGCGGCGAAGAGACCCGACGCGCGATGGTAGCGCGCGAGATTCTGGAGAGTGGCGATTGGATCGTGGCGCGTCAACAGGGAGTGCCGTTCTTAAGCCGCCCGCCGGCCGGAAGTTGGCCGATTGCGTGGTTGAGTGCGTTCACGGGCGAATTGTCGCTTGTGGAAATTCGTCTGCCGACGCTGCTGTCAACCTTGTTGACGACGTTGCTTATCTATGTCTATTCGCGCCGGTTTCTCTCGGAGGTTGGAGCACTAAGTTCGGGTGTCGCATTTGCAACCTTTGTTCAAGTGCTGCAACTGGGGAGATTGGCCGAGACGGAAGCCATTTTTACGTTCTTCCTTAGCGCAGGATTGATGCTGTGGCATTGGGGCTATGTCTGTCGCTGGCCAACTGCGGCGACTTGGATGATTGCCTACGGGATGGTCGCAATTGCCACCTTAACGAAAAGCCTACAAGCGCCGACTTACTTTTGCGGAACGATCGTGTTCTATTTGCTGTGGAATCGCGATTGGCGGAGCTTGGTCAGCCGAAATCACTTGTTTGGATTGCTGACGTTTGCCGCGATCTTCGCCGCTTGGCAGGTTCCGTTTTATTTGGCGCTCGATTGGCAGAGCGTGCGGAAGGTTTGGGCCTCAGACGTTGGTTTGCGTTTGGAGCAGCTTTCAACTGGCGCTGTGATTGGGCATCTCGCCACGTATCCACTGCAAGTATGGGCTTGCCTGCTGCCGTGGTCGCTCTTGCTGCCGGCCTACGCTTGGCCGCAGTTTCGACGAACCCTGGGCGGGGCGAGGCCGATGGTGACATTCGCGGTCTTCTGCTGGCTGGTCGCGCTGCCGACTTGTTGGTTCGTTCCCAACGCCCGGCCGCGATATTTAATGCCGCTGTTTCCGCTTGCCGCGCCGCTAGTGGGCTTGGTTGTCCAACGAGTCCATGAAGCCGATGCGCCGACGATCGTCCGGCGCGGCTGGAATTGGTTCATCGGCGGCTCGATCGCGGCAATTTTAAGCGCAGCGGCGGTCGTAGCCGCGGCAGGCTGGCTTCAAGTCGATCCGATCGACCAAATCGCTCAGCCCGCATGGTTCGCGGCATGGTATGCGACTTCCGCAATCGTCGCAGCGCTACTGTTGCTGCGGTCGTGGAATCGATGGTCGGGCCGCGCGGCGACGATTTGCACATTGGTCATTGCCGCGTTTCTCGGCCTGACGGTTTCCGGCGCGGCGGTCAATTCACTGGTGGCTCTCGACCCACAAGCGGAGCGGCAAATTGCCGAATTACGACGCCGTATTCCGGCAGACGAGCCGCTGGGAAGTTTTGGGTTGGTCGAAACACTGTTCAGTTATCACTGGCGGCGGCCGATCGATTATGTCCGCAGAGAGCTGCCCTTGACGGCACGCCAATTGCCGCCGCGGTTTCAATACTTTTGCTATAGCGGAAATAAGGCCGATCGGGTGGAATTGCCATTCCCGTGGCGCGTCGAAGGCGTGATCAACTGCGACCGAACGACCGAATCGAACGAGGGGAAAGTGGTTGTCGTCGGCCGGCGATTGGCGACGGTGGCCTTGCTGCCCAAGCGTCAGGAAGAGCGTCGCTGAAGCCCAACAATGCCGCTGCGATTGCTACGACGGCTTCCAATTCGGCTCAGCTTTTCGACCCAATACATCGCTGCCAGAAAGCAGGGACAAGTAGCTCAAAAGCAACACCAATCCGACAGGAATCAGGAATATCACCATGTACCTCAACAATCTACATCAGCGGCAAGCCGATCGCTGGATTCGATTTGCACTCTGGACCTGGGTTGCATTTTCTGTCGCGCTGTGCGCGAAAGTGCTCGTCGAGGGAGACCGACATTCGGTCTACCCTGCGTTTGCCGGCGCGGGGCGCGATTGGATGGCGGGCGAAGTGATGTACGATCACCAAGGATATTATTACAGCCCAACATTCTCGGTATTCTTCATACCGTTTTCGATGTTGCCAAATCGCCTCGGGCAAGTGCTGTGGGGCCTGTTGAGCGTCGGCTTGTATTTATTGAGCCTGCGGGGGTTCTATCGCCACGCGCTGCCGCGACATTGGCCGCGAGCAATGGAAGCAGGGTTTTTGCTACTCGCTCTCATCGGATCGCTGCGCAGCATCTGGTCGTTGCAAAGCAACACGCTGCTGATAGCGTGCATATTGTTTGCGGCGTCGGCAATCGTCCGCGGCCGCTGGTGGCGGGCGGCCTGGTTGCTGGCAGCGCCGATTTACATCAAAGTCTGGCCAGCCATCGCGGGCGGCCTGCTGAGCTTGCACTGGCCAAGGAAGCTGATCGGTCGGGGAATCGCAGTGTGTGCGGCACTTGCCTGCGCGCCGTTCTTCACGAAGCCGTCGATGGTAGTGATTGGCTACTACCGCGACTGGTTTCAATGCCTGCTCGCGCGAGAAGTTGGCCCGGGGCGTTTCACTGGCTATCGCGATGCCTGGACAATCTGGGAGCAGTTTTCGTCGCAGGTGAATCCGAAAGCGTACTTCGTGCTGCAAGCAATCGGCGGCTTGGTGACACTGGCGTGGTGTTTGTCGCTCAGAATGAATGGCAGAGAGGGAAGGCGAACCGCGCCCGAGCTTGTCACTCTTACGCTGGCTGCTTGGAGCGTATGGCAACTATTGTTAGGCCCCGGCACCGAGCGGCTGACCTACATCGTCATCGCGCCATTTGCCGCTTGGGCAATGATCGCGTCCTATCTGGAAAAGCGACTTTTCCGACTGGCGATTGTGGCCTTCGTGACGACATTCATCCTGGGTGCCGGCGGCATCGAGCGAATGCTGATCCAATGGATGCCAGCCGCCGTCGCGTTGCAGCCAACGGGCGTAATATTATTTGCCGTCTGGTTGGTATGTCATGCACAGCGCGACCATTCATGGGAAGGCCAAACGATCGTTGCCTCGCCCGAACGGCGCCCAATGATCGAAATCACGACACATGTCGAACGGGCGGCGTAAATTGAAGCGCCCGGCCCGTCTAGCTGCAAAATTCGTCTTGATCGCTACAACGATGCGGACGGTGGATCGTTATTTTGCTCCAAGCAACTGATCTAACTGAGCTTCCAGGCGCGAGCCACGCGCAGAGATTGAAGCGACTTTGCCATCGCGATCAATGAGAAACGTTGCAGGAATGCTATCGACCAAGAATTGCCGCGCAAGCGGCCCATCAAAGCCGCGCTCGGAGCCTGTGGGAAATAGCGTCACCCACGGCAACTTTTGTTTCTCTTGAAATGCGTCCAAATTCTTCGCATCGTCGTCCAGACTGATGCCGACGACGTCGAATCCCTGGCCGTGATATTTTTCGTAAGCTTTCTTGACATTCGGCAATTCGGCTAGGCAGGGCCCGCACCAGGTGGCCCAAAAATCGAGCAACACCACTTTACCTTTATACTTCGACCAATCGAATTTTTCGCCGGCGGCGGTCGTGCCTTCGATCGCCGGCTTCGTTCCGATCAACTTCATTCGCGCCAGCGGACCCTTGATCGCAGCGCGCACTTGAGCAGCGGCTTGTGGATCAGAGGGTTGGATTCGATCCGCTAATTTTTCGATGCCGTCATAGATCGGCCTCACGTTTTCCGCCGCGGTGAAGATTTCCAGCATTTGGGCAATGCTCAACGCAGGTTGAACTTCGCCCACAGACGATTTCGTTGCCAGCCGATCGCTCAATTGCTTGATGGGAGCGGAGAAATCCACCGCCTTGCCCTGATCTGCGAGTTCGATCTTTGCACTCAAATCTTTAACCAGTGGATTGATAAACTGTTCAAACTCGCTGGTTGCCGCATCCTTTTCTTGCTCACCCTTCGTTTGAGGAGAATCGCTCTTGTTCGGGGGATCCTGCGACTCCTCAGCTTTGCCGGGCGCGTTTTGAGCCAATTGCTCGCCATCGAGTGATCCCGCAGACGTCGGCTGGCTTGTGCCGTCGCTTTGTTGTCGATTCGCGGCGTCTGCCGTTTCGGCGGTTATCGATTGAGTGCAACCTGCTTGGGACATCAAGCCGCATCCCGCCAAAATCGAAAAGGCCGCAACATGAATCGGTAATCGCACGATATGCACCTCGGATGGAGTATGAATGTGCCGCGCAGCCATCGAGCAATTGCACCAGTCGATGGTAAACTCACGGCAACCGACCATTGTACGCGGCGAAACCAGCGTCGGGCAGGGCAATTTCCGCGAGAAATCTCCTCTTTACCGCCTTCATCGACCAATTTCCAAATCTCTAGCCATGCCTGGCAGGAAGTGAGAATGCCCCATCCGCCGTTGATGGGCGCGGACGCGGAAAGGCTTCGTCCTTCAATGGCCGGAGCAACAAGAATTCAAGTGAATAGCATGCTCACCGATTCGTTCCGGTGAATTCGTTTGATGGCCTGTCCTAGCAGCGATGCGACGGAAAGCACCTTAATTTTCGGCAGCATTTGCTCGGGACGAAGCGGAATCGTGTCGGTAATGGCGATGCTATCGATCGGGGCCTTCGTGAGCCGTTCGATCGCGGGACCGCAGAGGACGCCGTGCGTGGCGGCAACGTGGATTTGCTTGGCACCGTGCTCTTTGATGACGACGGCCGCGCCACAAATCGAACTGGCGGTGCTAATCATGTCGTCGAACATTAGCACGATTTTTCCTTCGACCGAGGCGCCGATAATATTTTCTTGCTTGGTCGTGTCGGCGCTGGTGCGACGCTTGTCGATAATGGCTAGCGGCGCGCCGAGCCGGTTGCCGTGCCCGGCGGCCCGCTTGATACCCCCCTCATCCGCGCTGACCACAACGAGTTCGTTTTTCTTGAAGCTTTGTCCGTTGAAGTGCTCGTTCAACACCGGCGCAGCATACAAGTGATCGACTGGCACGTCGAAAAACCCTTGCAATTGGGCGGCGTGTAAGTCCATCGCCAACACGCGGTCGGTGCCGGCGCGAGTGATCATATTGGCCACCAGCTTGGCCGTAATCGGCACGCGCCCGGCATCTTTACGGTCTTGCCGGGCATAGCCGAAGTAGGGCAGCACCGCGGTGACGCGAAAGGCGCTCGCCCGAATGAAACTGTCGATCATTATCAGCAGTTCCATCAAGTTTTCGTTCACGGGTGGGCAAGTCGGCTGCACGATAAACACGTCTCGGCCGCGAACGTCTTCATCGATTTTGCAAGAGATTTCGCCGTCCGGAAAATTGCCAATCGAAATTTTCCCCAGCGTCAAGCCGAGATACTCGCAAATCTTGCGCGCCAATTCAGAATTTGCGCGGCCGCTGAAAATCTTCAGGTCGTTCATAGGGCAACGGCAGATTGAATCACAAAGGCGCTGAGACGCAGAGAAAATGTCACATCAGCATCGACAGGCGAAACCGGGATCATCTTATTGTGGGCAGGCAGCGATTTAGCGTCAATCTTCGTCGATGGATTCATCCCTCGCGTATCCCATCCATGATTGCGGTTCAGCTATTTCTGCGACGTGAGTTCTCGCTCCGCTTCCGCCAACTCCGCAGGCGTGTTGATGCTCAGTGTCTCGCAGCCGACCAGAGCGCACAGCGCTCGCACATCCTTGTCTTCTTGCTTTAGGATACCAGGGCAGTCCGTCAGATAATACTCCCCCTGGGCATTGTCGTTGCGAACTCGGTCGAGCGCATGCCACAATTCGCGACTGTCGAACAAGTAATAGCTCATATTCACTTCGCGAATGGATTTTTGCTCCGCAGTGGCATCTTTTTCTTCGACGATCGCCGAAAAATTCCCAGCCCGATCGCGCACGACACGCCCCAGCCCCGTAGGGTTGGCTTTCTCGGCCGTTCCCAGCAGGCAAGCTGGCTGCGCACGAGCGAATTCGTCGAGCATTTTCCGCAGCGTCGCCGGTTGCACCAGCGGCGTATCTCCGGTCAGCACCAGAATCGGTCCTTTGTGGTCCTTGAGAACATCGCGGCAAACCATCACCGCATGACCGGTGCCAAGCTGCGGCGATTGCTCGACAAAGTCGATGCCGCGATGCTGCCCCAATGCCTCGCGCACCAAGTCGGCTCGATATCCAACGACGACAACCACGCGCTCGATTCCTGCGATACGGATTGCATCAAGCACAAACTCGACCATCGGCCGCCCGTTGAGCGGTACAAGCACTTTCGGCAATTCGGATTTCATCCGCGTGCCTTTGCCGGCGGCCATGACAATGGCGACAGAAGGAAGCATAACGATGATATGAATGGTTGACGGCGAAATTGCAGGAGTGGCTTGCGAGGCGTGAATATAGCATGTCAGGCCACGGATCATCTACATCCACAGCGCCATAGAGAGGGACCGAGATCGGAGAGTGGGGCGGTTTCACCGCCGCTTCGCCCCTGCTCCGAGATCGGCTCCACAGCGATAATAATTCGTGGGACGACACCACGAATACCCCGGCAGGATGCCTTCCACACTCACTAACGCTACGCAAGGAAAATTTCAGTACACGCTGAACCAAGACAGGCGGTAATGAAGCCCCAACTACACAATACGACCGTGAATTGGCTAAACTAAGGGTTTTACCAACCTGATCCTCAAATCAAAAGAATTGTTCGTGCAAATCCTACTCACTAACGACGACGGCATCTATGCTCCCGGACTGGCGGCCATGGAACGGGCGCTTCGGAAACTTGGAGACGTGGCGGTCGTCGCACCGGCTACCGAGCAGAGCGGGGTCGGTCATTCAATCACGTTTCTCACGCCGCTCGTGGTGAAAGAGATCTTTGACGGCCCGCGCCGCCGCGGTTGGGCAGTCGAAGGAAGCCCTGCCGATTCGGTCAAAATCGGCATTTTTGAGTATTGTCCTAAACGCCCGGATCTCATCGTCAGCGGCATCAATGGCGGCTTGAACGCAGGGATCAACGTGCTTTATAGCGGCACGGTGGCGGCAGCGATCGAAGGAGCGTTTTTTAGGATTACGAGTATTGCTGTGTCGCTGGAATATGATGAACAAGCTCAGTTCGACAAAGCCGCCGATATTGCGATTTGGGCCATTGAGAAAATCCTGGCCCATCAGGGGCCGCAACCGCAATTATATAATCTGAATATTCCCACATCCGCATTGGACGGCGAAGTCCAACTGAAAATCGTTCCAATGGGCGTGCAGCCGTATGCCGACAAGTTCGAAAAGAGAACCGATCCGCGTGGCCGGAGCTATTTTTGGGCCGCCGGCGAATATCCGCCGCTATTAGACGGCGAAACCGACCTTTCAGCACTAAAAAAGGGATTCGTCACGCTCACGCCGCTGCATTATGATATGACCAAGGACGCGATGCTTGCCGACATGCGGAACTGGGACTGGGGAGCGCACAAGTGAGACGACGGTCCAGATGGATTAAACAAGAAGTGGTAGCGTCGGCAGAGGACAATTCCATCTCTGTGCTCTTTCCATCTGCTCCCATTCAAATTTGTTGAATTCAAGACTTTCTTTTATCGCGGGGTGCCATGATGCGAACCAATACCTTTCACTTTCTGCTTTCATTTGCAGCGGTCGTGTCGATGTTGGCATTCGTCGCCGGTTGCGAAGAACTCGACAACGCTGCCGGCAACGGGCCAGTGCAAGCTCGGCCAGTGAACACCACCGTTGCAGGACAGGCGATTTTGGCGCCGGACGAAAGCTTGCCCAAACAAGCGCCGTCGACGGAGAATCAACCGAGTGGCGCGGCTGCGGATTCTGGTGCAGCGACGCCCCCAGTCGATGCATCACAGACAGCAATGCCGGATGCCGGTGAAGCAACAATCAAGAAAGCTGAAGGTAGCGACGGTGTTAAAGGCTCTGGCTACGGCGGCGGAATAATCACCGAGCCGGTCAGCCAATACTTCCGTTTGCAAAATCGAATTCAGTTCGAAATTCAAATTCCAAAGCAACTACAACTCTGGAAAGCCGAACACAACCGCTTTCCTAAAGACGAAGCGGAATACGAAAAGGAAATTCTTATCCCTTGCGGCATCGATGGGATGAAAGGCTTGCCTGAATTGCCGATAAACTGCCGTTATCTCTACGATTCGAAGACCGGCGATTTATTGGTCGAAACGCGAACGCCGACAGGAAGTCCATGACCGCCAGTCGCTGGCGGTGCTTCGCCGTAGCGGAGCGCGACAAGCGCCGTGCTCAGGCGACTTGCGGCTGGTCGAGTAACCAATCTTCGAGGATAATCTGATCGACGAACGGTGCTCGGAGCAGTGCGCTGCGCGTCGGCAAAATCTTTGCCAGCCACGGCCGCCGTACGGCGCGCGAAACGGCGCGCAGTCCGACGCCTTCCCAGCTTTTGGCGGCCAATTGTGTCGTTACGTTGTCGGCCAGTCGTTTGAATGTGGCGGGAACCAAATTGGGCTCGGGCCCGACATGGACCACCGTTTCGATTCCCAGCGACAGCGTTTCGGAAATAGCGTCCCACAGTCGCTGCGGTTGGTCGACCCAGCGCATCACGATCTCTCGCGCGTTGTAGTCGTTGTAACTTAACTTGCCCGTTACCAGCGACAACACCGGCGGCTTGGGTGCAGTGAATCCGCCGGGAAGCGTATGCATCATGACAGCCGATCGAGTCGGAATATTACGCTGCCACACGATCGGCGTGTGCAGTGGCGGCCAGCGATTTTCATTTTTTCGCAGGTGAAGTTTTTGCGGTATCCACTCGGCCATCAATTCGCTAAAGCGATCGACCGTGCTCGCTTGGCCGATCAGTAGCAGCGAATTGGGGGCCAGGATCGACGACACGCCGATCACCCCCTTGCCCACCGAATTGATTCGCAGGCACAGCCGATGGACACGGTCGAAATCGATCGCCGGGCCGCGCGAGAACAAGACTCCAAGCGTGACGTCGCGAGCCAGTTCCACGCAGTCATCGGCCATTGCCAATGGGATCTTGATCGCATGCTTCATCTCCATGACGCCGCCGGCGATGAGCGCGCTGATTTCTCCCAGACTGTAGCCGTACGCCATGCGGGCATCGCTGTAATCGATGCCGAAAAATTCTTCGAGCAACCGCAAGTGGGATTGCTCCATCGCAACAATGAGCGAGATTGACTCGGTGTATTCTTCGAGCGTTGGCTCTCGGCGCTCTCTCACTCGCCCGACCAGATCGACCTTGCGTCCCGTGACCTCGCTGCAGACTTCACCAGCCTCACGCAAGAAATGCTGAATCGTGAGGCCATAAGCCCGGTGCGCAAGTAGCTCGGTCGACCGCCCTAGGTTCGTGATATTGTAGCCACGAAATACAAAGGCGGAGTTATTGAGTCGCTCTTGAAGCTCGGCCGGCGAAAGAGGCATGCGCGGATAAAAATTGCGAAAGCCGTTGTTATCTGGGGGCGGCCAGAGCCTGTCAAGCGAAACTTTCTGGCTTTGGCATCGCGAACACTTGTAACGACGATTTATGGAATACTTTCATTCCGTTCGTAAGCGACATGGATCGCCCCGGATGAAAAACTAGGCGATTTCATGGGCCGACAGCGATTCTCCGGCGGCCGTATGATTTGCATCAGAGGGCGGCTTGCAATTTGTCCTCGGAAAGCTGGAGTCGGTATCGTCTGCCCGGAATCATTTTTTCCGTTTCGCAGCCGCCGGTCATTACTTATCGGTCGCGGCAACGACGAGACTGCACTACCACTCAGGCCGCCAGATTAGCGAGCGATGTTAATCCGCGAATCCCGTGGCGCGGTTGTAAAGCTTTTCACGCGTCGCCCAGAGGCCAGCGGATGGCGTGGGGATATAGTAGTATCGCTCGCCGTCTGCCGTTGTGTTCCATCCTTGTTGGCATTCATGGGGACGATAGCGAGCGATCATCTCGCCAATGTCGGCGTACTGGAAATTCACTCCTTCGACTTCGGCTTTCGAGAGCTGGCCTGGCGCATAGGTGATGGTAAAGCGGCCTTCGCTCGAGCCGTGAATCAAGTGCGCCGTACCATGAGCGAGGTCTTGCATTTCGGCATTTTGTCGGTACAGATCGAGGACGCGAGGCGTGCCGACGTAACCATATTTGCGGATCAAGGCATCGACGTCGGCTTGTTCACCAAATCGTTTGAGGCCTGGAGCGATCACAATCAACTCGCCACCGTCGGCCAGAGCCATGCGGGTGCGGTAGACCGATTTGTTCGCCACCCAGGTACTGAAAAACTCGTCTCCTTGCATCACGCAGACGATTTTTTTCACCGGTTCCTCGAATACGGTGATGTTCTGCTCGCGCGATTGCCGGGCGGCGTCAAGATAGGTTTCCAAATCGTCGCCAACATAGACGCCGGTATGAACCAACCGATCCTTTTCGTTGCGCGCTAGCACGACCTGCACGTAGAGATCGGGCAATTTGCCGAGATATTCATCCTCGGCTCGATTGAAGCAAGCTCGGATCGGCGTAATGAGATTTCCCAAGTTGTTCTCAATTCCGCACGAAGCCGCCGCCAGATGCGAAGCGCAAATCGAATCTTTGCCGCCCACGCCGATGAAATAGTTCTTGTTGTGATTAGCAAACCCCAGCACTTCGTGCGGCACGACATGGCCAATGTTGATCACCAGATCCCATGGCTCTTCCATCAACATGCGGTTGAGTGTAATCGGAATCGCCCAGTCGGCCGCGCCCTGCGTGATCTCATCGACAAATCGGGCCGATATTTTGCCGACCTCGACGCAGCCGTTACGCCAGTCGTGGGCGTGAATTCGCTCGTTAGGAATGCTGCCGAACATCTGCCGATTTTCGGCGGGCGTGTGCGGCACATGTTGGCCGAGCGTGGGAATGACGTGGATTTCGGCTTCGCCGCCGAGCAAATTGTACAAAATCTCGGTGAGCTTTCCCGCACCGCTGTGCATCCGCGTAATATCGGGAGGCAATAGCAGCACTCGCTTTGGCCTCGCGCAAATCCGTCGCCGGGCTTCGGCCACAGTTTGTTCCATCAGTTGATGCAATTGCGGCCACGCGATTTCCGGGCCGCGTTCGGTGATCCAAGGCATGGGCAACTGAGCAGGGTTGGGGGGCAGGTTTCAGAGTTTGACAGACGTAGTGTAAAATAGCGATAGAGGAGACTCTCTGCTATGCCCCGTCGTAATCTATGGGCGATACTTGGCGTCGCTGCCGTATCGTTGGTTTGCTACCACGCGGCCGATCGCAATCCATTGGGGCGATATTTTTCGCAGGTGGTCGATCGCATCGAGCAACAATACGTCGAGGAGGTTGATCGCCAAAAGCTGTGGAACGCAGCCGTCGATGGCATGATCGCCGAACTGCACGATCCCTACTCGCACTACGACAGTCCCAGCAAGGCCGCAGAGCTGGAGGAGGAGCTTGAACAACAATTTGCCGGCGTCGGCCTGATGCTCGCTCCAACAACCGATCAATTGACGGTATTCAGCCCCATTGTCGGCTCGCCTGCTTACCGTGCGGGAATTCTTGCCGGAGATGTGATCACGAAAATCGATGGCGTTTCGACGCAGGGGATGACGATTTCTGAAGCCAGTCGACGCATGCGCGGCAAAGCGAATCAGCCGGTTCATGTGACGATCGAACGTGTCGGCCATAGCGCCCCGATCGAAGTGACTGTCACGCGCGGTATCGTGAAGCTGGATTCGGTGCTTGGCGATACGCGGTTGGCCGACGACCGCTGGAACTTTTTTCTCGATCGCGACAAGAATATCGCATATCTCCGCATCGTCAACTTTGGCGAAAGAACCGTCGATGAACTCCGCGCGGCGCTGGAGGAACTTAAGGCTGGCGGCATGAAAGGCTTGATCCTCGACTTGCGAAACAATCCTGGTGGGCTGTTGCCAGCGGCCGTTGGCGTGTGCGAGTTGTTCTTGCCCAAAGGCCAAACCATTGTCACCGTGCGCGGCCGCGATGGCGCTGTGCCGGAACGAAAGTTCGTGGCTGGCGGCGGTGAAAAATTCCTGGACTTGCCGCTGGCGGTACTCGTGAATCACACTTCCGCCAGTGCTAGCGAAATCGTCGCCGGTTGCTTGCAGGATCATCATCGCGCCGTCATCATTGGCGAACGAACGTGGGGCAAGGGAACGGTGCAAAACATCATTCAATTGAGCGATGACATTGGCAACCTTACCTTGACCACGGCAAAGTTCCTGCGACCGAGTGAGAAACCGATTCATCGCCAACTTGACGCGAAAGGAGCCGATCCATGGGGCGTGTCGCCAGATGCTGGCTATCAAGTGACGCTGTCCGATGAAGGTTGGAAAAACTGGAACCAATGGCGACGCGAGCGCGACATCGTGCGGCCACACAGTGATAGCGAACCAGCCTTCAAATCCGAGATTTCGCAGCAGGACAAGCCACTCCGTCGGGCGGTGGACTCGATCGAATCGAAAATTGCCGGCGGCGAAGAAAAACCGGCAATTTAGCGTATTTGAAGGTCGATGATTTTGCACGGAAACCGTTGGCGAGCTGCGAAACTAGAATTAGAATAGATTATCTGTACTTAGCAACGTTCAAGGCGTCGTCCCTTGTTTGGCATTTCTTCGCCGCCAAGGTCACTTGCAGGTCTTGATCGTTCCAAGATGGGATTCGAGGAGTTTTTCCATGTCGCAACTGTCGCTGAATTTTCGCATCCTACTACTGATCGGATCGCTGGCGCCCTGCTGGTCGATCTCGATCGGCGCTGTTTACGCTCAGTCAACCGACAGCAAACCTGCCGCTCGGTTCGTCCGCGAAGACGTCGCCCGCGTGTTGTACGAAGATCGAACGCCGTACATTACCAAGCAAATTAAAGTGTTTAGCGATAATTCGACTGTCGATCACGGCCTTTACACCCGTTTCTACCGCAATGGCCAGAAAGCCGAGGAGGGGCAATATGTCGATGGCAAGAAGCAAGGACCGTGGAAGCTATGGTATGAAAACGGGCAAGAAGCGAAAACGGAAAACTACGTCGACAACAAACTCGATGGCCATTGGGTGCTTCTCAGTAACGAAGGTAAGCCGATGCGCGAGCGAAGCTATAAGGCTGGCAAGCGCGACGGAAAATGGGTGAGTTACTATGCAAACGGCAAGCCGCAGATCGAAGAAAACTATGCCAAGGGCAATCGGAATGGCGCGGTCCTGGTGTGGTACGAAAGTGGTGCGAAGGATTCGCAGCGCAATTATGTAAATGGCTTGCCAGACGGCAAGCAACAACAGTGGCACGAAAATGGCAAATTGGGCAGGCAAAACGAATATCGCAACGGCAAGCTGAATGGCCTGGCGACGGAGTGGGACAAGGAAGGCAACCTAATTAAGCAGGCAGAATTTCACGACGGAGTGTTAGTCGATAAGTCGGCAGCGCCATAAGCCGTTGAGCGGCTGAATGGGCAAAGCGTTTCTCGCCGCCCATGCTGCCGCTGCCGTGTGTGATTCCCCATTCCCCATTCGCGCCAGCTGGATAAAATTGGGGAGCGAAGTAGTGTTTTCCAATTTCAGCAAAAAGGAACCGGATGGAAACGAACCCACCGGCAGGTGTGCCTTCACAAAGCCCCAAAAGCCCTGCCCCGGGCGGCTCATCTCCCGCACGACCGCGGCCGGCGCCGAATGCATGGATCATACTCATCTTTTTGGCGATCCTCGGTGCGTTTTATTTCTATTCGAGCGGAACGGGCAATCGCGTCAAAGTTCCCTATGGCTTTTTCTGGCAGCAGCTTGAAAAGGGGAACATCGCCCAAGTCGAACTCGACGGGCAGACGATCCTGGGAAAATTTCGCACCCAGCCCGAAGAGCCACCAATTCCCGACGAGCAGGTGTCGGAGGGCCGTAGTTCCACCAAAGAAACATCGAAGCAGGCCGCCAAGCCTGGCGCAACGGAAAAACATCCTTCTCCCACGGCCGCAGCCAGGCCGAAAAAGCTGCTGCCGTTGGAATTCATCACTGTTGGTGTCGGGCCGCCTGGCGAAAACCGCCAGTTGAACGAAGAACTGCGCAAGCAAGCGGTTTCCAACGGCCTGATCTGGAACGTCAAGCCGGCCGCCGACGACACGCTGCTGGTCGTGTTGATCTACATGATCATGCCGATCGTGTTGATCGTTGCCGTCTGGATGATGTGGCGGCGGGCGCGCGATCAGATTATGGGTGGGGGCATTCTTTCCGGCTTCAGTAAAAGCCCCGCGAAGCGGTATGAAGAAGCAGGCAAGAAAACGATTACATTCAATGATGTGGCCGGCCTGGAAAACGTAAAGAACGATCTGCAAGAGATTGTGGAGTTCCTCAAAGCGCCGGAGAAGTTTACGCGACTGGGTGGCCGAGTTCCTAAAGGGGTGCTGCTGATGGGGCCGCCGGGAACGGGAAAGACACTGCTGGCGCGGGCTGTGGCCGGCGAAGCGGGCGTTCCGTTCTTCTCGATTAGCGGTTCGGAATTCATTCAGATGTTTGTCGGCGTTGGGGCGAGTCGCGTTCGCGACATGTTTAAGACGGCCAAGGAGGCATCGCCTTGCATCTTGTTCATCGATGAAATCGACGCCGTCGGTCGGCACCGCGGCGCCGGCCTGGGGGGCGGTCACGACGAGCGCGAACAGACGCTCAATCAAATTCTCAGCGAGATGGATGGCTTCAGCCAGACCGAGGCGGTCATTGTGTTGGCCGCAACGAACCGGCCCGATGTGCTCGATCCGGCCTTGTTGCGGCCGGGGCGATTCGATCGGCATATCACCGTCGATCGACCCAATCAACGGGCCCGCGCGGCAATTTTCAAAGTTCACACGCGCGATGTACCGCTGGCCAACGACGTGGACATCGATCGTTTGGCCGCGGGAACGGTGGGACTGACGGGTGCCGATATTCGCAATCTGGTGAACGAAGCCGCGTTGTGGGCGACTCGCAACGGCAAAGACAAAGTCGACATGGACGACTTCGAATATGCCCGCGACAAAGTGCTGATGGGCCCCAAGCGAGAAGAACTTCTCACCGGCAAAGAGAAACGGATGACGGCCTACCACGAGTCGGGACACGCGTTGTTGGCGTGGATCCTGCCTGGCGTTGATCGGCTGCACAAAGTGACGATCATTCCTCGCGGCAGGGCTTTGGGCGTGACGCAGCTTTTGCCCGAGGAAGACCGGCTGAATATCGGACAATCGGAACTCGTCAGCCGGTTGATCTTTACGCTCGGCGGTCGTGCGGCTGAGAAATTGGTGTTTAACGAGTACAGCGCCGGGGCGGAAAGTGATCTGACGCAGGTCACGAAGCTCGCCCGCCGCATGGTCACACACTGGGGCATGAGCGAACGGATCGGCCCGGTGGCGTTCCGCACCAGCGAAGAGCATCCATTTTTGGGGCGCGAGATTCACGAACAGCGAGAATTCAGCGAACATACGGCACAAGTGATTGACGAAGAGGTTTCACGAATCTTACACGACGCCGATCAGCGAGCGATGGAACTACTCGCCCAACATCGCGAAAAGCTGGATGCGCTATCCGCGGCCCTCGAGGAGCGAGAAGTGCTGGACGAAATCGAAGTTGAAGAGATTCTCGGTCCATCTCCCTTTCCGCGAGCTTCCAGCAACGGTCGAGCGGTCGGCAAGCCCACTGCGAAGGCATCGTCTTAACGACTGTCGCGCATCGACGCCGGCCATCCGTGGCGACGTCTTCTAGTTTTGCGCATGTCTTCCGACCTCGCATGCGGCCTTGATCAAAGGTCTCCTGAGACGCGACATGCATACGATTTCGGGAGACGTTCGGTCGTTCATATTCCACGATCGGAAGACTGGCCACAATCAGCACTGGTCGAAGACTGGCAGCGCGAACCGCTACCTGCGTTTTCCTCGCAGGATTCGCTGTCGGTTTCATGGCGGATTTTCAAAAATATTTTTGCGTGGAAATGAAGGAACTGGAAAAGTGCGTTTTGCCCGAGCGCCGTGAAGGTTGAAGTGGACCCCAAAAACTGGACAGTTCAATAAGATAGACTTAACCCCTGTTAGCAGGGTATTGAACTGGAGGTTCGAGGATGACGAAGAAGCGTCGGGTATTTGGGGGCGCCTTTAAGGCGAAGG
>JADZDJ010000066.1 GCA_020851115.1 Pirellulales bacterium | reverse complement strand
TATCGTACCTGGCTCGCGCTGGTGCTCTCATGGCTCGGCCTCCTGAAAACGAGATGTTGCCCCAACCCAATTGTATCCAGACGGCCCAGGTTCCATGATGCTAGCGTTTAACAAACACCTTCTAAGGCCCGGCAGGGCCGGTGTTTCGACAAGCCTGAGCTTTTTTCGACCGAAGTTTATGCCTTAATCGGCCAGGAGATAGAAGATGAAATCAATGAATGCAAGGTTGCTGCTGTGCGGGCTGGTTTTCGCGATTGCCGCAACAACGGCCAATGCTGGTCTCGTGCTAAGTCAGAACTTTGACAATACCTCCCTTTTCGATGCTTCCGTCACAACTCCCCGTAGTATCGGAGACCCCAACACCGTAGGAGGTGAATGGGGAACATTCGATAAGGTCGTGGTCGACGGCACGAACTATGGACCCTGGGTGGTAAACGATGGCAGCAATCCCGCGGCGGCTCATGTCGGGCCGGTTAGCAGCGGCTCACAATCGATCGGCTTTGAAACGCTTTTTCCCGGAGAAAATGACGATCAGCGCGTCGAAGTATTTGCACGCGTAAACAATGGTGTGCCTGCAACCGAGAACTACGAGTTATCGTTTTCTTTGAGACAGGACGACGCGTGGTCGAGCTCGATGCTAACGGTTGGGGGAAATTACGTTGGCGCAGACCCGCAACCCATCGACCTGCGGGTGTTTTTTGAAGGGGGGACGCAGAATATTTATTTGCTTTACTCCACCGGCGTCCCAGGCCAGGGTTTCTGGATTTATACAGGGATCCAAATGGCTGAAGACACTTGGATGAAAATGCGAGTGGTGGCCGATGTGAATGGCACCAATTCGTACAACATTTTCGTGACTCCCGAAGGAGGTTCCGAAATAGCAGGCGAACAGCCCGTCCCATTGCACATGACCACGCGCGAAGAGATTTGGCAACTCGATATCAGCCGCCAGGGGAGCAGTAATTTTAGTACGTACTTTGATGATTTCAAAATGGGTTTTCCCTCCATTGCAGTGCCCGGCGATTTTAACGGCGATGGCAATGTCGACGGCGCCGATTTTGTCGCTTGGCAAACACATTTCCCCACAGTCAGCGGCGCGACACTGGCCGATGGAGACGCAAACGGCGACGGTGCCGTGGATGGCGCTGATTTCGTCATCTGGCAAACCAATTTTCCATATCCGCCCAGCCCGAGCGCCTCTCCTGTGCCAGAACCGGCTTCCGCCGGCCTCCTTGCACTTGCTGGTACAGTACTTATTTTCTGGCGTCGTAACAACTGGACTTTGTGATTTCCAACGTTCACAAAATGAGCAGTTTCTGGATTAACCAGGATCAAATTAGGAACGAAGAAGAGGCATAAATCCTGTTGGGCCGACACTGTTTTACGAGGTGATAATGAGATGCAAAATTTCCGGTGACATAGAACGCCGTCGCTTAATAACCGAACGGCGGCAACTACACGGATTTACTTTGGTGGAGCTATTGGTGGTGATTGCCATCATTGGGATTTTGATTGCGCTGCTCCTGCCTGCGGTGCAAGCGGCTCGTGAGGCCGCCCGGCGCAGCCAATGTGCTAATAACATGAAACAGATCGGCTTGGCCCTGCAGAATCATCATAGCGCCAAGAAAAAATTTCCACCCGGTGTGCTGTGGAACAATGAAGCAAACTGGCGCGTCTTCTTGTTACCATACATTGAAGAAACCGCTCTGTATAGCCAGTTGAATTTGAATGGTGACGGAAGCAATAAGGACGCACCAGGATTTTGGGCGCACTATCCCGAGTCGCCCCGTGGATTCAAAAATAACGACGCGATTCGTGGATTTCGAGAACCTGCATTCAGTTGTCCTTCAGATCCTAGTGGCGATTTTATCGCCGGCGAAGCCTTTACCGGGGTCACGCAGCTTAGCAGTTCCGGAGCAGGTAAACTATCCTTTTTAGGAATGGTGATCGACTATGTCGGCGTTAGCGGAGCCACACCGGATCCAGCCGGTCGAAGCAACGTATGCACCAGAGACATCATTAACAACAAGACTACCCAATGTCGAAACGGAATACTGGTCCCTTTCGCGGGCAAGAGCGTGCGGGACTGCAGCGATGGAACTTCGCACACGATTATCGTAGCGGAACAGTCGGGGCAAGTGAATGGAGTCAACGCAAGCGCGAATTCACTGGGCGGTTGGTGTGGCTACGCGAATGTATATAACGCGCAGATGTGGAGTGACACGACTGATCTGCGATTTCTGCCAGGTCAGGTCGCGATCGCGTTTCCAATTGGCATCACGACGGTTCGCTACCCACCAAACGCCTTTTGGAACTCCAGCCCGCCGTTTGCTGCGGCTCACCCCTTTTCCGCCAACACAGTACTCAATTCATTTCACCCTGGGGGCATTGAGATTCTACTGACGGACGGCTCGGTGCGGTTTTTGTCGGAATATATTTCGTTCGAGGCGCTCCAACGATTGTCAGTGCGGGACGATGGATTAACTGTTGAAAATTATTGAGGAAAATGACTTTGAGGAGCGCATCAATAATGCTGGAGCAAATATTATTGACCACTTGTCGACGACGACCTTTCATGGTGTCGTTTTTGGCACTTGGAAGCACTCTGATTTCTGGATGCCATCGCACCCCTCGCGGCAACCTGCCGAGAGGAGACGTTTCCGTCACGGTCACTTACGGGGGAGAACCTGTCACGGAAGGCTGGGTCGATCTCAATGATACACGAACCGGCGAAGGGGGCGGTGGGGCTCTGAACGGCCAGGGAGTCGCCAAGTTATCCAAGCTCGTCGAAGGAACTTACGTGACGACCGTAAATCCGCCGCACCCCACGGTAGTTGTCCCGGGCCAAGCTTCACCAGCGACACATAAAAAAGAGTATCCGAATATTCCGGAAAAGTTCCGCGACATCGCCACCAGCCCCCTTCGAGCGGAAGTGAAGGAAGAGGAAATGAGCGAATATCGTTTTGACCTCAAACAGATTGAATAAACATCGATCTGGAAATCAGCAGCGATTAGCGTCTTGCTGGTTCTGGTTCATTCGACGAGTTGCCGTAGTTTTTCCGGCTACCTCCCCCGCATATCGATCGCCACTTAGTCGGGAACACTTGCTCAGTGTTCCAGGATCCAAGACATGTGCTGGCGCAATGTCTGCATTGCGCCCTAGATATTGACCATGAATAGAAAAAACAGGCTCCTTTCGATTCTGTTGGGACTGACGACGTGGTGTATTACTATATTAGTGATCACAGTATTGGCTCATGCGGAATCTGCGAATACTTGCTCCTTGATCAGCCCTCAAGACAATACTCCGGTTGTAGTGATTGGGGGAGGATGTACTGAATCAGAAAAATATGCAGCTCAGGAGTTGGCAGAGCACCTCAAGCAAATCACCAATCGCGACATCAAAATATCCAATGACAGCGTCGAGATTCCTGCAGGCCGAAAGATTATCGCTGTCGGCAAAAGCACACTGACGGAATCGTACGACATCGCTGCACTCGGCGTCGAGCAGTACATCATCGACATCTTGCCAGATAGGTTGGCCATTGTCGGCGGGCGAAAGGAACCATTAATTCGCGATGACGGCGCGATCTTCGTCAACGATCGTGGAACCCTCTATGGGGTCTACGAGTTCTTGGAAGACTTGGGTATACGATGGTATAGGCCAGAGGAATGGGCCACTCATGTGCCGAGGATGGACGCCATCGACCTGGCGATCGGCCGCCACACCTCCCAGCCGCCCGACTATAGCATGCGAATGATCACCATACCGGAACGATATCCACTCTACCGTGGGCACGCGCTGGCGCTCTGGATAAAAAACCGGAGTTCCTCCATTCCAGACTACCGTAAGGCCTACGAGCGATGGGCCGTGCGTAACCGTCTTGGCTGGAACGGTGTAGGGGAAACATATCCGGAGGATCCGCGGTTCGGTGGGCAGGCACGCTACCACTTCAATCACATCTACATGCGGCTGTTCCCGTTCGAACAATATTTCGCCGAACACCCGGATTATTATGCATTGCGGAACGGCAAACGCGATGACGGGCTGAGTGGCTCATACCGCAGCGGCAAGTTGTGCCTGGGCAATCCCAAATTGCAAGAGGCCTTCGCGGAGAAGGTTATCGCTCTGGCTAAGCAGCACCCGGAATGGGACAGTATATCGGTCGAGCCGAGTGATGGCGGCACGGACTGGTGCGAATGCGAGCTTTGCAAGGCGATGGACGATCCGAAGCACGCTCACATCATGACCAATCGGGTGTGCGCCTTCAATAACTTGATCGCACGCAGACTAGCTGGGGTAGTCCCAGGGGCAAAACTGCAGTGGCTAGCGTATAGCAACAATACCTATGTACCTACGATTATTCGCCAATTGGAGTCGAACACGATCATCATGCCGGCTCCTATTAACGAGTGGAGCGATCACTCGAAGAAGCTAAACGATCCACAAAATGCCGAGTTCGTCAAAGTCTTAAAGGGATGGTCTCAATTAAAGCCTTCAATGTTGATGATCTATGAATACTGGACTGGCTACGGCTGGCCCGGTCCCGCCCCGCAGACTCGCGCCATCGCCGATCGCTTGAATCATTATCGACGGTACCACGTTCAAGGTGTTTTCAACGATACTCATATTCAGTGGGGGCCCCAGGCGATGGATTTCTTCATGTTCGGGAAGTTAGCATGGAATCCTGATCTCGACGTTCATCGCGAGCTAGATCTCTACTATCAGAATTATTACGGTCCGGCTGCTGAGCCAATGCGAGATTACCATGAATCGTTCATGGACGAGTTCGAAAAATACGAAGTCCGTAGCGGCGGCCGCGGCATGCACCATCTGATGACGCGTCCGTTTGTCGAACGGATGGGAAAACTGATTTCGGCCGCGCAGCAATTGATAAAAGGTCTGCCGCTGTTCGAACGGCGGCTGGCTGGTGCCGCGGCTGGCTACGAATATTCGCGCCGCGTTTGCGACATCATGGAGTTCAAAAGAGCCAAGCAAGACAATCGCGCCGACAAGGCTTTTTATGATCTTGTGGCGTTCCTCACCAGCTTTGACAAAGGCGATATGGTTTTTGATATCGACCCTGAAGATATCGACCGACAAGGCGATAGCGACCCCAACAAGTCGCAGTTTCGTTCCATCCCGTTGCTCTATCTCCAAGGGGACTTGGGCGCAAACTGGAAGGGAAAACCTACGAGCTTCGTCGCGCCCGAGGACGCCAAGTGACTGCCGTGAGATCCCACTGTCGATCCGGCGCTCAAACCATTTCACGAGTTTGTCGAGCGAATCGATTTGAACAGGACGCGCAAGCTTTCCATCGAAGATGACTGAGGAGACAAAATGACAAAGCTATTCCACAGAATCGTTGTCGTCGCAATCTTAGTTGCTACCTCTGCAAGAGCATGGTCTTCTGAACCAATCAGCATCGGTTCGCGGCTGGAGTTGTTCGTGGATGATTATCTCGTAGACCGATTCGACGGAGAAGTTTCGCTCCACCTGCACAAGCCAAGCGGCAAAGAGGTCGTACTAACAATGGACAAACCGTGGGAAGACCCGACGTGGGCCTATTTCTGCGTCTTCAAAGATGACAACACATATCGCATGTATTACCGCGGCCATCACCATGGCAGCGGGGAAAAACCTCGTGGCGAGCCGATGTGCTATGCAGAGAGCAAGGATGGCATTCACTGGGTCAAGCCCAACCTGGGTCTGTTTAGATTCAATGGGTCGGCGGAAAACAACATTGTGCTGGGCGGCGACGACGAAAAATTCCCCGCAACGGAAAAGTGGCGTGGCAAACTGGGGTTTGAGACCGATCTGGGATGGCGCGGCGACTTGGTCCCATTTAAGGACACAAACCCAGGGGCGACATCCGACGCCCGATATAAGGCATTGGTGCGCGGTTGCCGCGGACCTCATCAAGTTCTCGAAGGCCAAAGCGACTACGGTATGTATCCAATGAAATCCCCCGATGGCATTTATTGGACACTTATGAGCGAAAAGCCGGTCATCACCAAAAGACGCCTCGATTCACAGAATCTGGCGTTTTGGGACGCATCCCACAGCCGTTACGTGGCCTTTGTACGACACCTGAAATGGACTACCGACGATGCCCGACCAGAGGAAGTCAGGCCAGGCGGTATTCGCGATGTACACATGGCTGTCTCCGACGATTTCATCCATTGGACCGAACCTGCTCCACTGAAGTATCCGGGCGATATCGATCGGGAAATGTATACTAATGCAATCTGACCCTACGAACGCGCGCCCCACATTCTCATCGGTTTCCCCACCGAATTGACAAACACGTTTTCGGCCGATCAGGTCCACCCGATCCTTATGGCCAGTCGTGACGGCGGCAGCACATTTTTGAGATATGGCGAAGCATTGATTCCGAACGAAGCGCCGCGGGAGCGTGATGGCAATCGAGGAAATTACATGGCGCGCGGACTCGTCCGAGGAAATGAACGAGAATACTTCGTCTATGCCACCGAAGGGTATGGGTACGAGGACACCGACGGCATCGAAGGCTTTAAGAAGTTATCGGCGCCTTCAGGTCGGCTGAGACGTTTTGTCTATCGTATCGACGGGTTCGTCTCAGCGCGCGCCGGAGTATCGGGTGGGGCAATTGTGACCAAGCCTTTTATTTTCCAGGGCGACAATCTTGTCATCAATTACATTGCTTGGCCTGCTCACTCTGGGGAGGTGCAGGTTGAAATGGAGGATGCTGATGGCAAACCAATCGAAGGATTGACCGTGGATAACTGTGCGCCGCTGCGTGGCGACGAGATCAGCCAGTCCGTGGCGTGGAAGTCCCACGTCAAGGTCGGAGCCTTTGCCGGCCAGCCAGTGCGCTTACGGTTCCAACTGAAGCACGCAGACTTGTTTAGTTTCCGGTTTGTCGATAGCACCAATGGTAACAATAACGCACGATGATTGCACTTGAATTCGCCCAAAGTGTCGGTAAACAGATTTGCAACAGAGTCGTCATGCTGAAAATTCATTACCTGGTTTGGAGCGTGATCACAGTCCTCGGCGGAGTAGATACCAGCCATGCTGATCTGCGAATGTTACCGCATGGCAACTCTCCGCCCTCGCTTGTTAGCGGGTATTTTCCCGATCGCATCCACGAGTTTGTTTGGCGAAACTGGAATGCCGTCGAGCCATCGAAGCTGGCGAATATTTTAGACACGTCAGTCGAAAACGTTCAAGCGTTAGCGGCGTCGATGGGCTTGCCGCAACTTTCGATGGTTCCGCCGGAGATGAAAACCAGAGGTTACATCACTCTGATTCGGCGCAATTGGCATCTGCTGCCATACGAACAACTGCTCGAGCTCCTGGAGATGACGCCGGAACAACTCGCATTCTCCCTGCGCGAAGACGATTTTTTGTGGATCAAGTTGGGGCAGCTTAAACCAAAGTGCGAACCGCTCCATTATCGCCCGCCCGGCGAAGCGGCGCGCCGCCGAGCCGCGGAAATCCGCCAAGTTGTCGAGGAAGTTTTTGGAGAAGAGTTTGGCCGCCGCGCTGAGCTACGATTCGATTTCGTGCGGCAACTAGGTAAGCCACTTCCAGTATCCGCGCGTGCCAAGATCGAAAACGACGGTCCCTATTCATTGCGTTTTGTATATTCGTATTTGGCCGTGTATGGCGACGCGCTATTGAGGCCGGAATTGGATCCTTACCCGGACGGGTTTCTGCAGCGGCTTTCCGCGGTCGGAATCAACGGCATTTGGATGCATGCGGTGCTGCGCGACCTAGCCCCCGGTGGGATGATATTTCCGGAGTTCGGCGCGAATCACCAGACCCGATTGGCAAATCTCTCCCGGCTTGTCGAACGGGCGAAGAAGTACGGCATCGGTGTGTATCTCTATTTGAATGAGCCGCGGGCTATGCCCACGGCGTTCTTCAAGGATCGTCCTGAATTAGCTGGCGCTCGCGTGGATGAATACATATCTCTCTGCACTTCTCAGCCTGCCGTACGACAATGGATGAAGGGCGCTCTTACCTACGTGTTTCGTGAAGTGCCCGACCTAGCTGGCGTCTACGCGATCACGGCTTCAGAGAATCAGACCCACTGTGCTTCGCACGGCCATTGGCATTCCTGCCCGCGATGCAAGCCGCGCACCGATACCGAGATTATTGCCGAGGTGGCTGCCGTGCTAGAAGAGGGCGTCCACTGCGGCAATCCTAAGGCTAAAGTCATCCTCTCCGACTGGGGTTGGAAGGGGCACGGTGATGCACGCGAAATCGTCGCACGATTACCGAAAAATTCTTGGTTAATGTCGGTCAGCGAATGGGACTTGCCAATCGAACGAGGCGGCGTCAAAACCAAAATCGACGAATATGCTATCTCTGCAGTGGGTCCAGGCCCTCGGGCGGTTACGCACTGGGCGACAGCCAAAGCGGCCGGCCTAAAAACAGCAGCCGAGGTCCACTTCAACAACACCTGCGAAATCGCCAGTCTTCCCTATCTCCCGGTGATGAACCTCGTGGCCGAGCATAACCGAAACCTGGCGTCTGCCAAATTAGATGGTTTGCTGTTGGGCTGGACAATGGGCGGATACCCATCGCCGAATCTAAAGCTTGCGGAGCGATTCAACCGCACACCGATGCCCGACATGAATCAGGCTTTAGATGTGATGGCGCGCGACCGTTTTGGGCCTGAAGGAGCCATCCACGCGCGGCATGCCTGGACCCTGTTGAGCGACGCGTTTCGCGAATATCCTTTTGACAGAAATGTTGTCTATTCCTCACCAGTCCAAGTCGGGCCAAGCAATCCACTCTATCCAGCGCAGACCGGCTATCAGGCCACGATGTGGGGTTTTCCTTACGACGATCTAGGCAAATGGCGAGGCGTTTACCCACCGGAAGTCTTTGCAGCACAGTTTGAAAAGGTTGCTGATGGTTGGAAGCCTGGCATCGCCGAATTACAAGCGGCAGTGGAGAAAACGCCGCCCGAAAAGCAGCAAGAGGCTGAGTCCGACCTGCGATTTGCTCGAGCGGCCGCGATTCACTTCCAATCGGTCGCCAATCAGGCATATTTCATTTTGGCTCGCGATGCGCTTGCCAAACTAGGCAGCGTTCACTCGCTTGAGGAGCTAAATCGGTATCGGGGTGAAATCAAACGCCGCTTGCATTCCGAAATCGCCTTGGCGGACGAGCTCTTCACGCTAGCCTGCGAGGATTCGCGAATTGGCTTTGAACCGTCGTGCCAGTATTTCTACTTGCCATTAGACTTAGTTGAAAAGGTTATCAACTGCCGCTGGTTGCTGAACAAATATGAATTGGAAATGCTCTCGGTCACACCTTGAAAAGTATGGAGCATTACACAGCATGGACAAAATGAACGTAAGAGGAACATTGATCGTGCATCACAGCGCGTATGAAGTCTGGTTCGCCGATAACGAGAGAAACGGACGACAAACCCAATGAATCAAACAGGCATCTTGACAGTGGTTGTTGCGGTGTACTTTTGCGTATCCGCCAGCAATACGTCTGGCGCGACGTTATACCAGGACAATTTCGACAACGTCGCTGCTGGCACCGGTCCGGTGCCGCAGATCGGAACCTACCTTGGCGGCAACGCCTGGGTGCAAACCGGCTATGAAGTTCCTCCATCCCTTCCAAACTATTTAGACAATAATCGCACGATTGGTCGCATGAATTACACCGGCGACCTCCAGGGGCTAGCTCTCCAGCCAGGCGCGACCGTCCATGCCGAGTTCAATATGCTTGCCATCTCGGGCTATTCGAGCTGGGGGTTAATTCGAAACGGAAACATTGTGGATCCCCACGACCCGACAAACGGTTGGGGGATCGTCATCGTTAGCACCTCGCCCAACGGAAGCGTTATGGCCATCAATAGTGCCGGTGCTTTAGTGAGCACGGGACTGACTCACCAGTTCAACACTTGGCAGAAATGGCAAATCGACTACACCGTTGGGGAAAGCAATTACACGTTGACCATCGGTAATCAAGTGGCCCACTTGGGCGCGGCTTACATGAAAGACAGCGCTGCTTCGTCACTAGGGCATATTTTCGACAACACTTTCAGCGCCACTACGCGCGCTCTGCTAGATAACGTCGTGGTTACCGGGCCGCTTAATCCCGAACCGAATATCGCGGGGGTCAGTCGTGGACGACAGATTCTGCTTAACCGCGGCCTGCAGCTTCAGGCGAATGTTACCACCGAAGACGACAACGATCATTGGGCAGTTAATTATCCGGGGTTCGTCGGATTTGCGGATGCCAACCAATTGCTCGACGCAAATTTTACTGGAGTAAATTTTTGGCACAACGACACGACGAGCGTCAAGGCCGAATTTCAAGCTCAGGTCGGCAATCGGCCCTGGCAATGGGCTCGCATAACTCAACCCGGTTTCGCAGGAGACTTGACGCCAGGCGAATTGGACTATATCGACAACTTTGTGAGCATCAGCTATCAGGACGAATTGCCGCAAACTCAGGCAAATCTCGACGCGGAGAAAATCGCTTTTTCACGCTGGAACGCGCTTTATCCAAATGCCCTGGCGTACACAAATCTCAACTGGAGCACACAGAACGTTGAGGACTATGCTGGGCTTCGGAACTACATGCAATATACCCGCCCGGATATGTTGATGTTCGACATGTACCCTGGGTATGACGGATTCGTTTTTGCTCCCTACCGAAACTTGTGGTATTCCACGATGCAAAGATACCGAACCGTGGCGCTCGAGGGCTTAGATGGCACAGGTAACGATCCGCTCCCCTACGGCCAGCATCTCGACTTATGGCGGCGTAGCTCACCCACTGGCACTTTACCACCGGAATCATTTGTTCGCTTGCAGCAATTCGCAAGTTGGGCTCTTGGTTTTACCTTCACCTCGGCATTTATTTACAACGAGCCACCTGGAAATCCGGCGGCGGGAGTCTATTCTTCGATGTTCATTGGGCCGGGAGACAGTTCTCCGACTGTTGTCTTTGACTATGTGGCGGAATCAAATCGCCAAAGCCGCAATCTCGGCCCAGCGCTGGTGCGACTGGTCAGCACCGACATCCGCATGATCCCCGGTAGCGGCAAGTCGGTCACTGATACTGGCATCCTCGCTTGGAATGCCAGCGCTAACGGTGGTGATAACTACATCATCGGGATCACTCCCACCCTCTCGCAAGGCGGCCCAGCCGACTCTAATTATGACGATATCCTGATTGGCTATTTCAAACCACTTCTGGCCGACAACAGCGACTATCCTTTTGCCGACGAAACGCACTTCATGATTGTCAATGGGGCCTCTCAGGGTACGGCGGCTGCGTCGGCACAGTGGTATCGTATTACGTTCAATTTCCGTAACTCAGGCATTACTGCTTTGGAACGACTGAGCCGTGAAACCGGTCTGATTGAGAGGGTCCAGTTGACCCACATAATTGGTTCCATATACGAGCTGGATTTGACATTGCCGGGCGGAACTGGCGATCTATTTCGCTATGCGCCGCTCGTGCCCGGCGACTTCAATGGAAACGGTGAGGTGGACGGCGCGGATTTCGTCGCCTGGCAGACACATTTTCCGAAGGCCAGCGGCGCGCTCCTATCAGATGGGGATGCGGACGGCGATGGCGAC
>JADZDJ010000065.1 GCA_020851115.1 Pirellulales bacterium | reverse complement strand
TATCGTACCTGGCTCGCGCTGGTGCTCTCATGGCTCGGCCTCCTGAAAACGAGATGTTGCCCCAACCCAATTGTATCCAGACGGCCCAGGTTCCATGATGCTAGCGTTTAACAAACACCTTCTAAGGGCTTACCGGCAATGCTTGACGGACAGTTGGCGGGTTCTAACATTGATTTTGGCCGGTCATTCCGTGGGGCCGGCGGTTCGACATGCAGTCAAAAGATCGTCGCTAGCCGCCAGCACCCTTGATTCGTTTGCAGTTTTCTGACCGGCCCCATCATGGCCGTGAACTGACCATTGAATTCTTCTGGCGGGCGCGCGGATATGTCGATATTGCCACGTCTTGCGGTGGGTTCGATTCAACCCGATGCTAGCCTTCAGTCGGTACTTTGGGCGATGTACGACGTGCTGGAGCAAGAGGGAGTGCGAACGCAGACATTCTTGTCGCGCTCGTGTTTTACTCCGCACGATGCCGCGGCTGCTATCACCGGCAATACGACCCGGCACGTGGATAGCTGGCTGATGACGCTTGAGGTGTGTCGCCAGATTTTTTTACGGGCGACCGAAGGGGCGGAAATGGCAATCGTTGAAGGACGATTCGACATTGCCGCAAGACCTCAGCTTGGTGGCAGCTTGGATACGATTTGCGAATGGCTCGACCTGCCTCGGCTGGCGGTCGTCGATTGCTCGCTGCTTCATCATTGTCGAATTCCGCAACGGCCGACCGTCGACGCACTGCTGCTCGATCGAATTGCTGATGACGGTGATTTTTATCGCTGGCAAACCGTGCTGGAATCGCTGTGGGGCATCCCGGTGATTGGCGCGATGCCGGAAGCTGCTGATCTACGCCAACAAGTGGCTCAAACGAAGTTGGGGCAGAGGCCCTCGCGAGAATTGTGCGCCAATCTGGGCCGGAGATTTCGCGCATTGACCAAGCTCCAGAGTATTTTTGAGCTTGCTACGCGCCGCGATATTCCCGACGGCTGGTTCGACCATCATCGTACCGCTCAGTTGGTGCAGCGGCAATCGGCAGGGCAAAAACTGCGCGTGGCCGTGGCTTATGACGACGCGTTCCATTGCTATTTTCCCGATGCGCTCGACATGCTGGAACTCTGCGGCGCCGACATACGAGTTTTCTCGCCGTTGCACGACGAATGCTTGCCGGCGGAGACCGACATTGTTTACCTCGGTTGTGGAAGCCCGCAGGAGCATGCCGCAGCGCTGGCAGCCAACCAATGCATGGTGATGGCGCTGAATGAGCATGTGTGCGCCGGGCGGCGCGTGTATGCCGAAGGGGGCGGGCTGGCTTACCTTTGCCAGCACGTGCAATTGGCCGATGGCACCTTGGCACCGATGGCCGGCGCGCTTCGCGCCGTCGCAAGACGAAATGCTGTACGAGTGGCACCGGAACCGGTTGAAGTTACCCTTGCGGAGGAATGCTGGCTTGGTCCCGCCGGGGTGAAGGTTCGCGGCTATCTCAACGGCAATTGGCAACTCGAACCCACCGGTGGCGTGAAGCAGCTCATTGCCGAGCCAGAGCACGAGCTGGACATCATCGGCCGCCATCAGGTGATAGGCAGCCGAATTCACCTTAATTTCGCCGCCCAACCGGCACTCTTAGCCGGGTTCTTGCGGCCGTGCCCAGAAGCGTTAGCATGGGCAGTGAAATGAGGGTTCAGGGTTCGGGGTGCAGAGGCGGAATCTTGAGCTGAACGATTCCCAATTTATCTTTCCCAATTCACCATTCATCATTCGTTCCCGCTCTAATGCCCGAACTCGGTGTCAATATCGACCATGTGGCCACTCTACGCCAAGCGCGGCGGACCTACGAACCCGACCCAGTATGGGCCGCCGCCGCCGCGGAACTTGGCGGCGCAGAGGGCATCACGATCCACCTGCGCGAAGACCGCAGGCACATTCAAGACCGCGACTTGGAAGTGCTGCGTAAGACGGTGAGCGTGAAGCTCAATCTCGAGTTGGCTGCCGCCAGGGAAATTCTCAACATCGCTTGCCGTGTGAAGCCCGACCAGGCCACGCTCGTGCCGGAAAAGCGCGAAGAAGTGACGACCGAGGGCGGGTTGGATATTGTGGCCCACCGCCGGGCGACCGCCGATGCAATCCAGCAACTGAAGGACGCCGGCATTTACGTCAGCCTGTTCCTCGACGCCGACCCACGGCAACTCGAAACGGCAAAAGCGTTAGGGGCCGACGCCGTCGAGCTTCACACCGGCCAATACGCGCTGGCCAAAGCCGGTAAACAGCGCGATACGGAGATGGCCAAGCTAGTTGCTGGAAGCAAGCAAATTCGCGAACTTCAAATGGCGCTGCATGCCGGGCACGGACTGAACTATCTCAACGTGCAGCCGGTTGCCCAAATTTCCGGCATGCACGAACTCAACATCGGCCATGCGATTGTTGCCCGCGCGGTGTTTATCGGCTTTCAACATGCCGTTCGGGAGATGAAGAACTTGCTGAGGGGCTAGAGGCTAGTGATCGTCGATTCTGGCTCACTCTTCGATGGCGCTAGTCCTACCACCCATCTGAGTAAGCCCTGTTAGTCGCGAGGAGCTTTTTCTATGATTAGCGGATTCCTAGAATTCTAGCCTCTAGCTCCCAGCCTCCAGCCTCTACTATGTCAACTCAAGGTGAATCCTTTGCCGGCCTGTCGGTGGCGATCGTCACGCCGATCAAGAACGACGAAGTCGACTACCCGGCCTTGCGAGCGCAAATCGAGTTTCAAATCGAAGCCGGCGCCACGTGTATTTGTCCGGTCGGCACCACCGGTGAGTCGCCAACGCTGTCGCACGAAGAGCACGAGCGCGTGGTGGCGGCGTCGATCGAATACGCAAACAAGCGCATCAAAGTGATGCCCGGCACCGGTTCCAACAGTACCCGCGAGGCGCTGCGGCTCACGAAATTCGCCGCCAAACATGGCGCCGATGCGGCCCTGGTCGTCGCTCCCTATTACAACAAGCCGACGCAGGAAGGATTTTATTTGCACTTCAAAGCGCTGGCCGAAGCAGTGGACCTGCCCATTTGCGTCTACAATATTCCAGGCCGCACCGGAAGAAATATCGAGCCGGAAACGATTGCCCGAATGGGCGAGCTTAAGAATATCACGATGGTGAAAGAGGCTACCGGTTCGCTGGACCAGGCGTCGCAAACGATTGCGCTATCGAATCTCACGGTGCTGAGCGGCGACGACAGCTTGACTTTGCCCATCATGTCGGTCGGTGGACGCGGCGTGATTTCGGTCGTCGGCAACATTGTCCCGCGTGATGTGATCGCACTGTGCAAGGCGTTCGACTCGGGCGACATTGCCGCAGCCCAGCGCTGGCACCGAAAACTCTTTCCCCTCTGTCGCAATCTGTTGGGACTAGCGACCAACCCCATCCCCATTAAAGCCGCGATGAAAATGCTGGGCCGCGACGCGGGCGAGTTGCGCCTACCCATGACGCCGCTGGAGGCGGCGGGGGAAGTCAGATTGAGGAAGACACTGACGGACTATGGGCTGATTTGAGCGATTGCCGCGCGTTTCCGTGCGGTTTTGCGGTGAACGTATCCCACGATCAGAATGATGATGGCCGACATCATGGGCCAAGGAGCCAAGTGCCTCAAAGCATCGGAAAAACTAGCGCCACGATTCAGTAAACCAACGAGTTGCGATTGCGTTTCGCGATCGAATGCTTCTCCCTTTTTTACCTGGCCCAATAGCTCGCTGAGTTGTCGATTTTCATCCAGGGACAACTTTCGCGAAGCAGAAATTGCTTCGGCCAGCTTGTCGATCTTTTCGGAATTGTCGCGGGACAGCGGCGCTGTATCCTGAGTTTCCATCAACGAGCTAACCCAGCGGATATCTTCGTCGACCGATGTACCGACGATATTCGGGCCGACAAAACCTCCCAAATTTCCGACCATGTTGATAAATCCAATCGCGGAAGCCGCGGCGGCCGCGCCAAGGTAGATCGTAACGATGGGCCAGAACGCGGGAAGATGCGCATACATGCAGAATCCGACCATCAGCATCATGACGGTCACCGCTGCCAGGGGAACACTGTCGAGCGCGGCGGCAAGATAGAGTCCAATGCTTGTCATTGCCAGTGATGCGGCGACATGCCAGAAGCGTTCGCGCGTCCGATCGGAGTGCCATCCGTTGAACAGAATTCCGATGAAAGCCAATGCAAACGGCACGGTCGCCAGAAAACTCGCAACTTGGCTAGTCACTCCCGATTGAGATTTAATAATCGCGGGCATAAACATGGAAAGCCCGTAGCCCATGACGTTTTGGCCAAAATAGACCGCGGTTAGCAACAATACGATGCCCAAGTGATGGAGCCACGCCCAATGGCCATGCCCTTGCTTGGACTGATGCTCCGCGTCGAATTCGTTCGACAGCCAGTCCTTTTCTTGGGGCGTAAGCCATTTTGCTTTTTCCGGCCTGTCGGGAAGAAAGAACAACGTGGTAATTCCAGCGAATATCGGCAGAATTCCTTCGATAATGAAGATCCAGCGCCAACCTGGCATCCCTAGCCAATGGACGCCCAAGAGCAACCCGGAAAGTGGTAGTCCAATGGCGCTGGACAGCGGAATCGCCGCCATGAACAGCGCAATGGCCTTGGCCCGATCTTGGGAGCGAAACCAAAGCGACAAATACATGATGACCGAAGGTAAAAAGCCGCCCTCAAAAAACCCCAACATGAATCGCAAAAAATAGAATTGATATTTCGCATTGGTCGGCAACTCGTCAAAAAATTGCCCAGGCAGAAACGAAAACCACCCGAACACTTTCGCGGCGATTGGCAGTCCGATGAACCCGACCAGCGTCGCACACACTCCCCACAGAACTAAAATCCTCACAAACACCCATCTGGCGCCCCAACGAACGACGCTGAGCGTACTGGGAATTTCCAAGATCCAATAACCCCAAAAAAACAATCCCGCCCCAAAGCCGATCGTGCTGCGGGTAAATCCCAATCCTTGTTCACTCGCGGGCAACTCCATCCCGAGCTGAGCGACCGAAACATTTACCCGGTCGAGATACGCCAAGATATATAGAAAAAACAAGTACGGAATGAGATGCACCGTCACGCGGCGGCGGATACGTTCGGCCAGGTCGGCGCTCGGTTTGCGCCACCAGATGAGCCGCATCAAGCGGTCGCCGAGATGATCGTCACGGGCAGTGGTTGGCTGATTCATTGTCACTGGTCCCGAAGCAAAACCATTGTGCTGTGGCTAGACGTTAGCCGATAGCGCGGCAGAATGCAAACACTAGTCTGTCGCGCCGGCAATAGGCTTCGGCAGCAGTGGACAAAGCGTAGAACGATCGCTCACCCATGAGTCGGATTAGCCAACCAATATTTTCGCCCCTTCGTTGACGGGCTGGGCAAGGACTAGATCGTAGTCACTGACTAAAATCTCCTGCTGTAAGCGAGCGAGGAGTTCGGCGGCACTGCTCTCGTCGCGCACGAGTGCAAACACCGTCGGCCCCCATGAGCTTTGTCCCACGCCGACGGCGCCCCACGACCGCAACTGCTCGACGAGCGCTGCAGTCGCCTCGTCGGCATAAGCTCCGTTTTGCCAGGGCGCGAAACAATCCCCAGCAGCACGATTGAAGCGGTACAAGCTATCGCTGACTGCGTCGAAATCGGCGACTTCAAGCCCCGGGAGAATTTCATCCATCGCGATCCGCGTCAGCCGCTCCGTCACTTCCGTTGGCACGGGTGGAAGGCCTGCAAAGGCCTGGCGTTCATCTGCGCCGTACAAGCCTTGCGATTTCGTGGGAATCATCAGGACAAATCGCCAAGCCGGTGGAATCTTCAGCCGTTTTACGAGCATCGACAAAGGATCGCCTGGCTGCTTGCCTGATTCGATGATCCAGCCGCCGTGACAGAAGCCGTAAGTGCCGACCGCCGAGCGACGTCCGCGCCCCGCCGCCGTGGCAAGTCGTCCTGGCGACAGCGCTGGCAATCCCCAAAAATGCCGAATTGCCGCCACGGTTGCGAGTGCGAGTTGAGTGCCAACGCCGAGGCCGACATGCTCGCGCGGAGAGGTGACGATTTCAATTTGGCACGTCTGACCTATCTCGGAAAGCTCCGACTGCGCGGCGAACAATTGCCGCGCCACTTGCAACGCGCGATTCGCCAGCGGCCCCTTCGCGGTGAGATTTTCGGCCGAGTAAACTCGCAACCGCAGTTCTGGCGATGCGACCATCGCTCCCATGCCGCCGAACTGAGGCACGCCGGTTTGGCCGAACGAAAACATGCCGAAGTGCAATCGACTGGCGGCGATAACGTCGATGACAGCGCAAGACATGAGACGACGGCAGAGCAAGCCGCGAGCGTGAGCGTCCGAGTCGATTACAATCGAAAATTCAGCTTTCGCTCCATGAATTCCCGTAAAAACTGAAAGGCGCGGTGTTCTTGGTCGCCGCCGGTCTTCTCCACCAAGGGCTGCAATCGCTTCATTTCCGCGTGAATTTCGATTGGCGGTAAAATTCCAACGCGCGTGGCTAGGATCGCCGCTTCGACGACGGCATGCTTGCCGCGGTTAAAGCCAAAGAAATCGCGGACTTGGCCCGCTGCGACAACCTGGGCAACCATCTCCGTTCGCTCCGAACGGTCGTCGATCGATTGAACGCGAAACTCATACCAGCGGCAACAATCGGTCAGACGCTGGCCTTGAATGACGGTCGTCGGCGTCAGATCGACTTCCCATTTCAATCCACCAATGGCCGTGTGCGCTAGCAGCCAAACGTCGTCCGTTACGTGAAACACGCCTTCGCCCGAATGTTTCAAATTCCGATAGGTTGTCGAAGTGCGAAACGGGCGCAAGACGAACTGATTCATTGCCAGATCCACGTGCGGCCCCATTGGCGCAATGTTCACTCCTCCATCGATGCCGACCGTGGTGACAATACCTTCAAGAATCATGGTGAATAATGGACTCTTCACGCTCCGCCGTGAAGAAGGCATCGGAATTGGGCGCGCGGCACCATTGGAATGCCTGCTGGCTCTTCGCCTCACGACGGAGCGTGAGGAATCCCTTGGTCAAAACGTGACGGGGCGATCCGACCACGTGAACGTATCGGTCGCCACCTCCAATCGTTCGTCGGCAATTGTCGGCATACAAGGATAGCACTGCAATCCCGCTCGGCGCAAAAACGCCTCCAACAGGTGGTAGCCACAATCGGTCAGGATCGATTCGGGGTGGAATTGCAAGCCGACAACCGGAAATTGGCGATGTTCGACCGCCATGATGACGCCGTCCTCGCTACGGGCCGACGCGTGCAATTCTGACGGCAATGACGATTCGTCCACAATGAGCGAATGGTAGCGGCACACGGTCAACGGATTCGGCAAATTGGCGAAAATACCACGGTTGTCGTGCAGCACCAGGGAAGTCCGGCCATGCACTGGCTGCGGCGCGCGGATCACTTGGCCGCCGAGCGCCACGGCGATCGCTTGATGCCCTAGACAAATCCCCAAAATCGGCATTTCGGGATGCAGCGTGCGGATCAACTCCAGTGAGATTCCGGCCTCGTTGGGCGTGCATGGGCCGGGCGACAGCACGATCGCATCCGGCCGCATGGCCCGAACGGCAGCGACGTCGATCGCATCATTCCGCACCACAACCGTTTCTTGGCCGAGGCGCGTCAAGTATCGCGCCAGGTTGTGGGCGAAGCTGTCGTAGTTATCGAGAAGTAGGATCATCAATACAATTACTTCAGTGAGCGCAGCAGCCCTTCTGCTTTATGCCAAGTTTCTTCATACTCGCGGGGCGGATCGCTGTGGGCGATAATGCCGCCGCCAACAGGGAATTGCCACCAGCCGCGGCCGGCAATGATCGTGCGGATGAGAATGTTCGTATCCATCGCGCCGTCGAAACCAATATAACCGAGGGAGCCGCAATACGCCCCGCGCGCCGTGGGTTCGAGTTCGGCGATGATCTGCATGGCCCGCACTTTGGGAGCCCCTGTCACCGAACCGCCGGGAAACGCGCTACGCAGCAAATCGAGCGGACCAAAACCATCGCGCATCCGGCCTTGGACCACGGAAACTAAGTGCTGCACAAATTCGTACCGCTCCAGCCGGCATAATTCGCTGACGACGACGCTTTCCGGCCGACATACGCGCGACAGGTCGTTTCGCAGTAGGTCGACAATCATTACATTTTCAGCGCGGTCCTTTTCGCTTTCCTGCAAGTCGTCTCCGGCGAACAAATCGGCCTCTGGCCGCGCGGTGCGGCGGCGAGTCCCCTTGATCGGTCGGGCTTCGACATTGCCGTTGCGCACCAGCAAGAACCGCTCGGGCGACGCGCTGACAATTTGGAATTCGCCAAGATCGAAATAGGCGGAAAACGTTGCCGGATTTCGCTGCCGTAGCCGTAAATAGAGCGAAACGGATTCGCCGGCGGCCGGGTGAAGCAAGCGCTGCGCCAAATTCACTTGAAACACATCGCCGGCCCAGACATAGTCGATGCCGCGCTGGACCATGGCTAAGTAATCGTCCGCCGCGAAATTGCTCGTCAGGTTCGCGGCCAAACCAACGGGGAATTGCGGGGCCAACGCATCGGCCGACAACACCGCGGCAGTCGCCTGCGGTGCTTGGGACATCGCGATGCGACCACTCAGCAATTTCTTGAATTGCTCCGATCGTTCCTGTGCGCGGCGATGTCGCGCAGTCTCCTCGGTCGCGGGAAATCCTTGGGAAATAATCCACGCCCGCCCAACGGCGTGATCAAAAGCGACGATGGTATCGTACAAGCCAATCGCCAAACCTGGAACTTGAAACTCATCGAACCGCGGCTTCGGCAAACGTTCCAAGCTTCGGCATAAGTCGTAGGAAAATAAGCCTGCCGCTCCGCCGCGAAAGGGAGCAAAAACCTCGCCATTTATACCAAGGGGAAAACGTGCAAAACGACGAAGTCGTTCGCCGATGCCCGCCCATGCCGAAATATCGTCTGGTGCTGCCGTGAGAAACTCAAACGGATCGGCCGCCACAAACGAATATCGACCCAATTGAGGATCGCGCACCGCACTATCCAAAAAAATGCAATGCGGCAAATGGCACAGTCGCAAAAATGCCTCGTGCGGTTCGATCGCCGATTCCAATTCGACGACCGCTCCTGGCCAGGCTGTCGAGTCGACGGCTGATTGTTGCAGCGATTGATTTATGTCGCTTGCCGAGTTCATCGAACCATCGATAGAAGAAGACAAATCAGCACGAAAAACGCGGTTGTTTCGATAGTCGAGCTAGTGAGCACCGATGAAAGCCGATGAAAGCAATCGAGACCATTGAGAAATTCGAGTAAGCGGTGGCAAATCGGCAGACGTCGCTTGATGGGAACGGCTTTGCATTGAGTTCCCGTTTGTCCGATCTGCATATATCGAATCTCATCGGCGCTCTTCGATGTTCTCTCGGCTCACCCTACAACCATCCGCGTCATTCGCAACGATCATGGTTACTTCAATTGAACCGTTCACTCTTGCTTGGCCCGGCCGTCCCAATCGGGCGGCAAGGGCGATTGCCGCGGCCGATGGCTGGCTTCCAGCCTCGTCAACAGCCCCCAATCGAGGGATTCGTCTTGGCGGTACTCCTTGGACAGTGTTAATGCCGTCAGCGCCTTGGCCATTTCGTAACCTAAATAAAAGGCGTGGCTAGCATCGAGGTTCTTCGGTTGCTGTCGAGCAAGCTGTTGAAACAGGTCAAACGGATCGGAATGGGCTAAATGGAGACCGGCGCTAACTAAGTGAATTTTGCCATTCTCCGCGAAGATGCGATAGTTATGATCCTTCAATTCGGCGGCCAATTGGGCCAATTCCGCCTCGCCGTAGGCCAGCGGTTGCTCGTCGCGGAGCATCACTAATCGCGGTTCAAGATGCTTGGGCAGCATCCGATGCTGAACGGCCTGAAAAACCAGTCGCCGGGCCAGGTCGCATTCCCGAACGCTGCTGCTAGCCCAGTTGACAACCTGTGTCGTGAGCACACTGCGAATGCCGAGTTCTTCACAAATGCCCAAAAGCAACACGTTGATGGCCGCCGAGTCGGCGTCGGTCAGTTCCGTGAGATTGCCGATGCCCATCAACATTTTGGCATCGGGAAACCGCTCGCGGACCTCCCAATATCGCCGCAAACTGGCCGCGAAGCCGTAGCCAATCGGTTCCAGCACAGGATCCATTCGCAGCCGCACACCAGAATTAGCAAGATAGGATACTGTCGTCGCGAGGCTGTCTAGATCGCACGGTGTGTCGGGAATGGCCACGACTTCGCAGCCCCAATCGCGTGCGGCTGCACGATTGGATGAATTCACCGATAGCACGAGTTCCGCCCCAGCGCGCACGGCCGACTCAATTTCAAGTGGATTCATACTGTCGATTGACGTGCGATGCCCAGCATCGCGTAGCGCTTTGACGCAGTCGCCGACGCCGCTCCACGCCGCGCCGGGAATGCAACCGACGTCGATCACATCTGCCCCATCCGCCGCAAGCTGCTCGGCGGTCGCCAGAACCTCCGCCAGCGACAATCGAGGGCAATGATTGATCTCGGCGATGATCTCGATGTCGAATTTGCCATAGTCACTCGGCGCTGGCTGACCGGTGAAGTATTCATGAAGTCGCCGCAAATCGCGTGGCCCGCACACCACCAATCGATTGCCGGCAACTATTTCGACCGGCGATAAATCTCCTTCGCAGTATCCCGGCAGCATGATCTGGGTGGCGTGTGGTGAAAGCTGCAAATGCCGCGCGATCCATTGGGGCGTCATTAGCGCTGCCACGCCGATCGGTAGTACGTCAATCGTGAATTCAAATCCGACTCGCGCCGCCAGCTCCACCACGACCGTCCTCAATGAAGGCGCGGCCAATCGCCCTGTGACAAAATGAATGTGAGGCATAGCTGTTCAGCAGGCCGCAGAAAGGCGTCAACCGACGAAATCGACGCCGCCGCGAGAGGCAATGTGCCGATTACAACTCCTCCGCCTCAAACGTATCGCCCCCTTCCGGATCACCGGACTCGTAGCCCTTCATGAACCAGCGCATGCGCTGGGCGGACGTGCCGTGCGTGAAGGAATCGGGAACGACGTATCCTTGGGCTTCGCGTTGCAGTCGGTCGTCGCCGATAGCGTTGGCGGCGTTGAGCGCCTCTTCGATGTCGCCAGGCTCCAGAATGTTCTTCCTTTCGTTCAGGTAGTGCGAGAACACACCGGCCAGATAGTCGGCTTGTAATTCCAGCCGCACCGAAAGCTGGTTGTACTGCTCTTCGCTGAGCTGACGACGTAGACGATGGACTTGGTCGGTCGTTCCGAGTTGTTTCTGCACATGATGGCCAATTTCGTGAGCGAGGACGTAGGCGCGGGCGAAATCTCCCTTGGCTCCTAGACGCGATTGCATTTCGTCGAAAAACGACAAATCGATGTACACCTTTTCGTCCTCGGGGCAATAGAACGGCCCCGTGGCGGCACTGGCAAATCCACAGGCCGATTGGACTGAACGGTTAAATAGTACAAGTTTAGGCTTACGATAGACGCGGCCAATCTGTTTGAACAGATCGGACCAGATATCTTCCGAGTCGGCCAGCACGACGGCGACGAATTCCTTTTGCTTTTCTTGCCGCGGATCGATCGGACCTTGCTGCACCGGCGCGCCGCCCCCGCCCTGAGGCTGCGGCATTTGTTGCAGCAGTTGCATTGGGTTGATGCCGAATACGGCGGAGATAAGCAGAATCACCACCAGGGTACCAATCCCTCCGCCTGCAACCATTTTGCCGCCGCTCATTCGGCGGCGATCTTCCACGTTTTCACTTTCCCGTCGGCCTTGCCAGCGCATGTGGGTTTCCTTGACAATTGAAAGAGGCTGCGGGCAAAGGCGCATCGCCAGTTGGACGATTTTGAATTGCCCTGTGGACTGTAAAAATTAGATTGGTCCTCGTGTTTTGTCCCCCGAGGCCCATTGGAGTTTATCATAGCGATTGCAACCGCGAGAAGCGACGAGAGCGATGCCACGGCCGGGGATTTTCAGTTTCCCAATATGGCAAGCTGAACCTCCTTGGCACGTCCAGATAGGGACGACACCAGGATTGTCGAAAAAGAGCCGTTCGTGGAAGTGCAGGAGAAATTTAGCTTGAGTGCCACCGTCTCCGGTCATTCTTCTTCCGCCAAGTCGGCTTCGGTAATCATGTTGAAGCCTTTGTTGGCCAGTGTTTCGAGGCCCATCTCGATGTTATCCACCATCAGGGCCACCGCTGGCTGGCCGTGCGGCCGCACGAGCAATGGATAGGCCTGAATGATGTTTACTTCGGCCTGTAGCAGCGCTGTACAGACCTGCAACAGCGGCTGATGCCCCTCGGGCAGTTCGACGCCGATCAGATCGCTTTCGATCAGAGCCAGACCGGCGCGCTCCAAAATTTCCCGCCCTTGCTCCGGATGGCTCAGCAAAAAGCGAACGAAAGCGCATTCCGACGAATCGGTGATGGAGAGGGCGACAATTTTTACCCGACTACCTTCAAAGCGGCGAATCACTTCCAGCAATTGACCCACGCGGTTCTCAAGAAAAACGGTAAACTGCCGGATCGACGGATAATTCCGCCCCCGCATGGTGGCAAATTCAGTTCCTGCTCCGCCACTTTCGCCGTAACTCATTCAACCGTTGTGCTCGTAGTAAACTTCGTTCTCAACCACGGTGCAAATATACGGGGCCAGCAGCAGTGTCGTCAACATTCGCAGGGAAGCTGGACGGCCCGATGGCTTTTTCGAGGGTTCGCCAGCGCGCTAACTCGACCCGTGAGTCGCGTTAACGAGGGAGAGGCGATCAACGGCTGGATGGCAACGTAGGCACCCGACTGTGGTAGCCCGAAGAGATCGTGCGGGATGATGCTGAGGTGAAATTCCAGCGATTCCCTATTCCCCCCTTATTGACGCGATGGGCTTCCAAGTCACTCCATTCCGCAAAAGCGATTCGCCATAATCGCCGCATTTCCTTACGTGACAGTCTCTTACGCAGCGGCTACAATATAGGTTTGAAAGCTCCAGTTCCTCCCTGTCGTGCTCACCGCCACAACCGCCGATTGTTAAATATCGTGAAGAAGCGGTTTGAAAGCTCCAGTTCCTCCCTGTCGTGCTCACCTTTGCGGCTATTTGGCCGTCGATCAACCGCTGGACCGATTTTGTAACCGCCCATGAGCATTGCCGGATCTGCCTCTGCGACTCGCTACCTGCCCAAGATTCGCGCAGGTCGGCTAATCGTGCCTCTGGCGGTGGTGGCGGCAGTTGTGGCTGCGGTCATCCTGCTCGTGAAGCCAATGATGCGCGGCAGCGAACCGGACGATGCGAGCCGCGTCGTCGTTCAAAAGATCGAGCGAGGCACGTTCGAGCATAATGTGATCGAGCCGGGAGAGTTGGAAAGCTCGAACAATGTGGAAGTGCGCTGCGAAGTCGAAGCGCGCAATTCGTCGGGCACGGTGATTTTGGAAGTCGTTCCCAATGGCGCGGAAGTGAATGTGGGCGATTTTTTGGTGCGATTTGACTCGTCCGCATTGGAGCAAGAACGAAACCAGCAGCAAATTACTGTCAACGACGCCACGGCATTGGTCATTCAGTCGAAAACCGCGTTGGAGACAGCCGAAATTTCCAAAAAAGAGTATGTCGAAGGCACGTTCACTCAAGAAGAGCAATTGCTGCTCGGCGAGTTGTTTGTCGCGGAAGAAAACCTGCGACGTGCCGAAGAATACGCACGATACAGCGAACGGCTGGCCGCGAAGGGCTACGTTACCTCCGATCAGGTGGAGGCCGATCGATTCGCCGTCGAAAAAGGCAAGAACGACGTAGCCGCGGTGAACACAAAATTGAAAGTACTGCGCGAATACACCAGAGCCAAGATGCTGAAAACGCTAGACGCCGGCATTGAAACGGCCAAGGGCAAGCTGGCATCGGACGAATTCACGCTGAAATTAGCTCAAGACAAGCTCGATCATCTCGACGAACAGATCAAGAAATGCGTCGTCCATTCGCCGGCGGCGGGCAAGGTGGTGTATGCCAACCGAACCGACCGTCGCGGCGGTTCGGAAGTGATTATTGAGGAAGGCGCGGTAATCCGCGAGCGACAACCAGTGATACGCCTACCGGATTTGAACAAGATGCAAGCCGTGGCGAAGGTCAATGAGACACGCGTCAGCCACGTTCGCAAAGGGATGAAGGCGAAAGCGTCGGTCGATGCCTTTCCCGGTATGAAGCTCGACGGAGAAGTGGTCCGCGTCGATGAATATCCAGCGCCGCCGAGCTGGTTTTCGCAAAACATCAAGCAATATGCCACGTACATTGCACTGGATAATCCGCCGGCCGGCATTCGGCCGGGGTTGACGGTTCAGGTCGAAATCAACGTGGATAGCATCCCGAATTCGCTCAAGGCACCGATCCAGGCAGTCGTCGAGCGCGACGGCGAATATTATTGCGTTGTCCGAAAGGGGAGTAGCTTCGAGCCTAAATGGATCGACATCGGCCCCACCAACGACCAAGAGGTGCTGATCCGCGCAGGAGTGGAAGAAGGGGAGGAAGTGGTGCTCGATCCCGAGCCAATGATCGCTAAGGCCGAGCTTCCGAAAGCGCCCCTTGGCTACTGGGAATCGCACCCTCGGTACGAGCGGTTGGTAGGCCGCAGCAGTCCTTCTCGGCCGCCGGAAAAAACGCCCTCCGGTGTCGCGCGGCCGACCGCTGCATTGCCGATCGAGCGAGAAAAAAACGGGATGGAGCAAGCGGAGAGACCTGCCGCAGCTCCGGCGGACGCTCCCCCTACCACGGAGAAACCTGCTCAACGGGGACGCCCACGTTCTGCAAGCGGTGCGCCAACCGCCACCAACTCTGCGGGTTAGAATCGTCGGAGCGAATCATTGTGAAATGGGCTGCGCGCGTTGAGAATATCACCAAAGAGTATGCGCTCGGCGGTGAAGTCGTTCATGCCGTGCGCGGCATTACGCTGGAAGTGCCCGAAGGGGATTACGTCGCGATCATGGGTCCATCGGGATCGGGGAAATCGACTTTCCTGAATCTGCTCGGCTGCCTCGATCGGCCAACCTCCGGCAGATATTTTCTCGGCGGCGACGATGTGGCTCAAATGGACGACGACCAGCTTTCAGAAATTCGTGCCACGCGGATCGGATTTATTTTTCAAGCATATAATTTAATCCAGCAATATACCGTGCTGGAAAACATTCAAGTGCCGTTGGAGTACGGCCGCGGCATTCTGGCTGATGATTTTGCGTGGGTGCAGGAATTGGCGGGGATGGTCGGCCTCGGAGACCGATTGCAGCATCGGCCCACTCAATTATCCGGTGGTCAACAGCAGCGTGTGGCGATTGCCCGCAGTTTGGTGAACGATCCCTACTTTGTCTTGGCCGACGAGCCAACGGGCAACCTCGACTCCAAGACGTCGGAAGAGATTCTGACGCTGCTCAATCGCCTGAACCGCGCCGGCAAGACAATCATCATGGTGACTCACGAAAACGACGTCGCCGAGCACGCCCGACGGATCGTACGGCTGCGCGACGGCCTGATTCAATCCGACGAACGGCATCGATCGTTGGAAAACGAGAGCTAAGCAATGTTCCGACTGTTCAAAGCCCTCAAAGTCGGCGTCAAGAGCCTGGCATTGCATCCGCTGCGATCGTTGCTGACGGTGCTGGGCATTTTTATCGGCGTGGCGAGCGTCGTGTGGCTGTTGGCGATCGGCGAGGGAATCAGCATCAAGGCGCGCGAGCAGATTGAAGGCCTGGGAGCCGATAACATCATCGTGCGGTCGCTCAAGCCGCCGCCGGAAACAACGTCTGGCTCGAGCGGGCCGGTGCCGTATGGCCTGACGCGCGACGACTACGAATTGCTGAGCGATTTGCCGACCGTCACGCGGGCCATTCGCATTCGCGAGATTCGCCGGCAATTCCGCTATGGACGGGAAGGCAAAACCCACGGCAAAGTCGATGGCCGGCTCGTCGGCTGTACGCCGGAATACGCCGACGTGACGCAGCTTCACGTCGATCGCGGACATTTTATCACGCAAGCCGAAATGCTCAATGAAGCGAACGTCTGCGTGCTGGCCGCCGGAACCGCCGAGCGATTATTCCGCTTCGAAGATCCGATTGGCAAGTCGATTCACGTCGACGAGGACTATTACCGCGTTGTCGGCGTCATGAAAAAACGAACCGCTTCGGCCGGAATCGGCGGCTCGCTGGCGGCGCAGGATTTCGACAACGACGTCTACATTCCGATCACGACGCTGTGGAAGCGCATCGGCGACACCGTCGTAACACGCCGCGCAGGCTCGATGGAAGGTGAAATCGTGCAACTCAGCCAGGTTACGTTGCGAATCAACAATGTCGAGAACGTGCTCGAAACCGCTAAAGCGGTCGAAAATACGCTGCGGCTCAAGCACAAAGACGACGATTACGCCGTCGTTGTGCCGTTGGAACTGCTCGAACAAGCCAAGACGACGCGGCTGATGTTCATCGTGTTCATGGGAATCATCGCGGCGATTTCGCTGGTCGTTGGCGGAATCGGCATTATGAACATCATGCTGGCCACGGTGACCGAGCGGACGCGTGAAATCGGCATTCGCAGAGCGCTCGGCGCCAAGCGCCGCGACATTACAAGGCAGTTCCTCGTGGAAACCGTGTTGCTGTCGATCGTCGGCGGTTTGACGGGGATTCTGGGCGGATTCACCTGCCGCCCGCTGGTCAATTGGGGCCGCAGTCTGTTGGAATCGGCGTTCCCGCAGGCGATGCAGAACCTGCCGGAAGTCGTTCGAGACGTGGCCCCGGTTGTCGTGCCTTGGTCGATCCCGCTGGCGTTTGGCATCTCGATGGCCGTCGGCGTCGTGTTCGGCCTTTATCCGGCGATGCGGGCGGCCGCGATGGATCCGATCGAAGCCCTACGGCACGAGTAGGGCTATTTGGCAGCGGCATACCCGGCCTTTGGCTTGCCATTTTCGTCGAGCTTGCCGCAGGACCACAGCAATCCGTGAGCGAGCAGGCGATGGTAGTCGTCTTGCTCGCACGTCTTGATGTCGTGCCCCAGCGTCGTGCCAAACACGTTGGCTTTTCCGTACTTATGAACCCAGCAGACGGTACTCTTTTTCCCGTTCTCGTCGAGCCGCGTTGATCGTAGCAGCGGTGTGGAAGTTTCAGGCAAATTGATCGTTTGATAGAGCTCGTCGCCTGGAGTTTTCCAATCGTCGGGAAATTGCTTAATCGCTGGATGTTCGGCGGTCACTTTCTCGGTGCCGAAGGCGCGGTACGGATCGTGGCGCCGCGTGCGCATGCCGCAGCATTCGGTCCAGGCATCGGAAGCCCTAAAACAGTGCATCGAGCAATGAACCAGCACCGTTGGCTTGCCTTCACGGGTGACGCGGAGGAAATTCTCAATGAGCGGCGGGTCGTTGTCCTCTCCGTAACAGATGTTGTAGACGATGGAATCGTAGCCTTCGCCGAGCTTCTTGTCGCGGATGGCATCGAGGCCCCATTTAATGTCGAACTCGACGTTGGCGTGCTTTTTCATGCCATCCGTGAGCAGCGGTGTAAGTTTTTCGTAGTCGTGATAGACGCCGCCGGTGATGTAGAGAACTTTGAGAGGCTTCACCGCATCACTTTCAGCGGCAAACAAGCGAGCAGCGGAAAACACTGTGAGGATTGCGAACGGTATTGCAATTCGATTCATGGGAGTACTCCGAGGGGAAGTTCTAGATTGATGTTGTCCGCGGACATTCATCCGCGGCCGTTGAGTAGGTAAGTTTTTTGACGAGTGCAGCTTACACAAACTTTGTCACCCCAGGCATGGCCACGGGCGCCACCGACGCTGGACCAAGCTCGTACTTCGCCGGCGACAGGTTTTCTTGTGAGTTCATCGCTTGTTCCCAAGTGATTTTCTTGCCGGTGTAGGCCGACAGGCGTGCCATGATCGCCATTAAATTGCTACGCACCATGAAAGTGCCGTTGTCGATCGGCTCGCCGCGGCGAATCGCGGCGAACATTTCGTTGTGTTCCACCTGATACATGCTGGGATATTTGGCCCGGTGCTTCCAAGGATAGCTGCCCTTGATTTCGTGCTTGTGCATTTGCGTTTCACATACACCTTGGGTGCCGATGAACGTGTCCGTAATATCGACGTCGACGCCGGCGATCTGGCAGCAGTTCGAAAACAGTTGCGTGCCATCAGCATATTCGAAGGTCGAGGCAAAGTGGTCGTAGATATTGCCGTAGTCTTCGCCTTGCAGCAATTGTCGGCCGCCCAAGGCCACGACGCTCGTCGGCGGCTCATCGTGCATCGCCCAAGCGGCTTTGTCGAGGCTGTGAATATGTTGCTCGCAAATATGATCGCCGCCAAGCCAAGTGAAATACTGCCAGTTCCGTAGTTGAAACGTCATATCGTCCCAGTCGGGTTGGCGCTTGCGGTGCAGTAGCGGAATCGTGTTGTAAGTCACATGCATGGCCAGGATCTTGCCGATCTGTCCGTTGTGCATTCGCTCCATCGTCTCGCGCTTGGCCAAATCGTAGCGATAGCACAAGCCGCAGACAAGGCACAAGCTCTTTTGCCTAGCCGCATCGGCGGTGGCGATCACACTGCGAATGCCGGGTGCATCGACCGCCACCGGCTTCTCGGTGAAAATGTGCTTTCCCTTCTCGACCGCGTATTGCAGGTGGGCCGGCCGAAACTGCGGCGGGCTGCACAGCAAGACGACATCGACTCCGCTGTCAATGAGTTGTTTGTAGCTGTCGAAACCGAGAAAGCAGGTTTCGGGAGTGACCTCCAATTTCTCGTCCGCTTGCTTGTCCAAATTGTTCTTCAGCGCCTTGAGGCTGTCTTCAATTCGGTCGCTAAACATGTCGGCCATTGCCGTCAGCTTCACATTGTTGTCGGCGTGCAGGGCATTCATGGCTGCCCCCGTGCCGCGCCCGCCGCAGCCGACCAGCCCGATCTTTAGCGTGTCACTGCCGGCCGCGTGTGCATTGCGGGCGATACCCAATCCGCCCAGTGCGGCAACTCCCAAAGCAGTGGCGGAGGAATTTCGTAGAAAACCGCGGCGATCGACACTGGCAGGTAGGCGCATGGCTAGAGTTCCTGTGCGAAGGAGGAAGGCGGGGCTGGTGAACCCGGCAGGGCCACTTTGGCGGAATTGTCATTATAGCGTCCTGGAATGCTTGCGCAAACCAGATTTCGCCCGCGACAGCGATTCCGCGATTCCGCTTTCCCATACTTTGCCCGGTAAAGACTGCCCCATTTCCGAGCTGCGCCCGTTAGAAAGCGCATTCTTGGCAACAGTGCAAAGTATCAGCAGTCACAAGTTCTGCGTGTCGCGCTTCAAATCTCGGCTTTTGCGAAACAGCGACGTTGCTTTATCAGTGTTTCTTACGATCGCGGCGTAATTTTCAAGTCATGCGCATCGGTCGGCCGGTGCGGAGGGGGCCTGACGGTCCCCGGTGACCTCGAATCCCATGTCCTCGATCATTCGGTAATCCGCCTCGGGGGCTTGGCCTTTGGTCGTGAGATAATCGCCGACAAAGATCGAGTTGGCAACGTAGAGCCCCAGGGCTTGCAGGCTTCCCAGGTGCATTTCGCGGCCGCCTGCGATGCGGATTTCGCTCTCCGGGTTCACTAGCCGCGTCATGCAGAGGGCCTTCAGGCAATATCGCGGATTAAGCCGGTTGGAGCCGGCCAGCGGCGTGCCGTCGATTGAGTTCAAGAAATTTAGGGGGATCGATTCGACGTTCATGTCGCGCAAGGAAAAAACCATTTCCACGACGTCGGCGTCGCTTTCTCCCATGCCGAGGATGCCACCGGAGCAGATTTCCAAGCCGGCGGTCCGCACGGCTTTCAACGTTTCGAGGCGGTCTTGAAAGCTGTGCGTCGAGCAGATTTCGGTATAAAACCGCTCGCTGGTGTTGAGGTTGTGATTCACTTTATCAACGCCGCAGGCTTTCAGCCGCCGGGCCTGTTCCGCGGTCAACAATCCGAGACACGCGCATACGTTCAGGCCATATTGAGCCTTGATTTTCGGCACGATCTGCTCGACCGCTTCCAACTCCCGCTCGGTCGGCCCGCGCGCGGAAATAACCAGGCAATAGGTCGAAGCGCCGCGCTCGGCACAGACCTTGGCCGCATCGAGCAATTTGCTTTCCGAAATCAAATTGTAAACGGGAATATCGGCCTTGGAGACTTTCGATTGCGAGCAATAACCGCAATCTTCCGGACAAATTCCGCTCTTGGCGTTCATCAAGAAATAAAGCTGCACGGTATTGCCCCAATAGCGATGCCGAATGCGGTAGCATGCTGCAATGAGATCTAGCAGTTCGATATCCGGACAGCCGAATACCCCCCTCGCTTCCTGGCGGTTGAGCCGATGACCATGCAAAACGCGATTGGCCAGATCGCGCCATTTCAGGCTTGAAGCTGCGGAATCAATTTCGGGGGGGTAGGCAACGGGGCACATGATTGGTTCGATCTGGCGATGATTGGGCGAAATCTGAATGACGTAGTATCGCTGCAAACCGCCGCAAGGAAAAGGCTCTGCAAACTGGGCGGTAATGCTAGCTTTGTTCCAGGGAAACTGCTCTTGACCGCTGCGCTCGGCCCCTATTACTCTCCGCCCCCTGTCGATAGGTAGTGACTTTTCAAGGCGACTTTTCACACACGACCTGTTGAGACGGAGACGCAGCTTGCCGCAGCGGGCGCGCTCGATCATCTGGCCGGTGGCTCTTTTCAAGGATCTCTGAGTATGAAACGAATGGCGTTTGCCTTGGCGGGGGTGTTATTGCTGGCGGCATCGAGTGGTTGTTGCTGTCGCAATTGGGTTAGTTCACCTTTCTCTGCGCCGACGGCGTCTTATTACTCGACTCCGGTCGTGCAACAGCAGCCAATTGTGACCACGCCCCCGGTTGTTTCGAATCCATGCTGTCAGCCCTGTGTTCCCTGCTGTCCGCCGGCCACGACGACGACGGTTGTGCCTACCGGAACATAATTCGCCTCGTGGGCCATGCTGGGTTGAGCGGGATACACCGTCGCGATGGGAGTGGTGATTTTAGTTGTGTGCAGTTCTCCGGACCACGCGCTACCGCCTCAGAAAAGGTCTCCTGAATCCAGGCGTGACCGCAATTCCCGGAGGTCTTCCGTCGAACACACGGCACGGTCGGGTGACCTTGCGACAACCAGAGACCGTGCCACAACCTGTCACGTCCGAGAGAAACGCGATCGACGATCGTATAAAACAATTTTTTCCTTCGACTTCCGTCCAGCCTGTTCTGTTCCATTCAGCGTTCGCGGTTTTATTGAAATCCTGAAAATCCGCCGATCATGCGAAGTCGCATCCTTCAACTCTTCAGCGACTTCCGGCGCACGTTTACCCGCTGGCAGGACGACGGCGGTTGGTTGATGGCCGCCGCGACCGCTTATTATCTGGGAATCTCATTTTTCCCGTTGCTCTTGGTGTTGATCGCGGGTCTCGGCGTCTTTTTGGAATCGACCCACTTGGGCCAAGATGCTCAGCAGCGAGTGCTCGATGCCATAGCCCAAGGTGCTTCGCCACAACTGGCTAGCTACGTGAAGCAAGCCTTGAAGACTGTGAGCAGCAAGTCGGCCACTAGTGGGCCGCTGGCGCTCGGTGGCATGCTGATCGCCTCGTTGGCGGCATTTGCGCAGCTCGATTCCGCATTCGACCGCGTTTGGAATGCTCCTCAAAAAGAATCGGTCGGATTTTGGCGGGGGTTGCTGAATGTGCTGGTGGGCCGCGGCCGCGCCTTCTTGCTGCTCCTGTCGCTGGGAGCGATTGTCGTCGTGGTGTTCATCGCCGGCCTGGCTCTGTCGGCCGTTGCAGCGCATTCGGCCGATTGGCTTCCCTGGGGCGAGTGGACGACGCGCGCCGCGCAGTCGGCACTGACGATTGCCGTGAATGTGATCATCTTTACGCTAATGCATAAACTGTTGCCAAAGGCACAGATCGATTGGGACGAAGCGCTCCGCGGCGGGATCGTAACGACGGCCGGTTGGGAAATCGGCCGCCAAATCATCACGCACTATATCGCCCGCACCGGTTATACCAGCGCCTATGGTGTGATCGGAGCCTTCTTGAGCGTTATGCTATGGTGCTATTACGCGGTCACGATCGTCTTGCTCGGGGCGGAGTGGATTCAAGTCCGGCGCGAGCGATTGAAAGAGCAATCTGGTACGTCGCCGAATGTGTAGAAAGCGCCGTCTTTGAAACGACGTTGCGCCGACGCCATATTCGACGAACTGTTGTCACTTCTCCGGTAAGAAGGCTTCGACTTGGTCGTGCATCGTGTAGAGGCGGAATCGAGATGGCAGCGGAAATTCAAACGGAGATTGAATGCCAATGGGATCGACGAAGCTCGTTTCGGTAGAAACGACGATCCCGCTCGAGCGGTTGCCAGAAACCAGGGGATTGCTCGGATACTTTTTCCAATGAATCAAATCCGTCGAGACGGCCAAATTCGTGGTCCAACTCCGCGGCGCGACCGGCGTGCCGCTACCGTGGTAGTAGCAATAGTATCGACCGGCGTATTTGATGACTTGGTTGGCGGCAATCATGTGGCTGTCGTAATTGTCGGGTCCGGGTTGTAGCACAGGCTCGTCTTGTGCGTGGGTCCAGACCTTCAAATTGTTCGAGGTAGCCAGCCAAACGCCGCGGTCGCCGCGTTCGTAGAGCAAGTACCACTTGCCGCGTTCGTGCCAGGCGGTAGGCGTACCGTAGGGGCCGGGTGGGATTGGCTTGCCCAGGGTATCACGAATGTCGATCGCGCCTTGATCTTTCCAGACCACACCATCGGGCGAAGTGAACCAGCGAGTCTGATCGCTGCGGCCTTCCGCGAACATGTAGAGCGTGTCCTCGTTGCGCACGATCATCATGTCTTCGATCCAGACCTCTGGATCGAGCGGGTTCCGGCGGTCGCGCGTCCAATGAAGCCCGTCTTCCGAAGTGGCGTGCCCCAGCCGTTTGATTCCTTCGCGCGTGCCGTCGTAGCCGGTGTACCACAGATGCCAAATCTTGGCATCATGCAATATCCAGCCGCGCTCGCGAATTCTGGCATCCCAATGGCCTTCTCCCGCGCCCGAGAAAACTGGATTGGTTTGGCAAGGCTCGAATTGAGTAAGAACATCGGGAAACTCGGCCGCAGTCTCGGCCGGTTCGCGCGCCGAGAGAACAGCCGCGAAAAGAATCAACGCCGCACAGGCCACGAGATTCCAGCGAAAAGAATTGAACTGGATCAAACTCCTCAATCGTTCGTCAGTTGGCATATGGTAGACGGCGAATGCGAACCTAGGCGACGCTTCTCAACCGCGAATTCACGCGGATCAGCGCTCGTTGGCATCCCAATGCATCAAAATCGGCGACCCTTCGAGTAGTGAATAGCTGCTACCGTGACGTCGTCGCCGGCAATGCCAACAGCCGATTCGATTCCTCCAGCACAAACTTTACATCCTTAAACGGCTCGTAGCTGATATCTTGCCAGCGGACTAGGCCGTGGGCGTCGATCAAAAATGTGCCGTGGAGCGGCAGCTTTTCAAAGTCGTCGTAGACCCGGAAGTCCTTGAAAACCCCTAATTCCGAATCGGAGACGAGCGGGAACGGGAATTTTCCGTCGTCGCACTGGGCGAGCGATTTGGTCAGGCCGTCGCGGTTGTCGGTGCTAATGGCAATGATTGAAATACCAGCGTCCGCGAAATCGCCCGTCATCGGTGCGAAAGCTTGCAACTGCTCGGCACAGTGAATGCAGCCATATCCGAGGTAGAAAATCACTAGCACCGGCTTGCCCTCATACTGTTTCTGGCCGTGCTGCTGATTCTCAGCATCGTTCAACGCCCATTGCGGCGCGACATAGGGCTGCCAATGTTCGGGACCGAGAGCATCGAGCGCAGGACGCTCGCCGAGTTCGGCAGGCATCTCGCGTGGTAGCCGCCAGTCTTCGGTAAAGCCAAATTCCTTGGCAATTGGTGATAGCCGAGCAAAAACGGGGCAATCGAGATCGATCGTCGAAGAAAGCCTGCGTAGTTCCTCAAAGGTGTCGTAGGCGTCGCCTCGCTTGCCACACTTCCAGAGAACTTCGATTTTCGCTGCCAGAGGAAGCACTTCACTCGTGCGATTTCCGACCTCGCTGCGCGCGGTTTTCTCGGCGTCGGAACGTTTCCCTGCGTCCAATTGAACGCGAGCCAAAACCAGTGGATCAACCTTGGCCGTTTCTAGCAACTTGAGGGCGTCTTCTGGCTTGCCTTCGGCGAGTTTTTCAAGCCCTTCGAGTTCCGCGATTGCTTGCTGGAGGTTCGCGATCCTGCCGTCGAAAGTCTTGGCCGCATCCTTACGAGCGGTATCGATTCGCCGCTTGAGGGCGTCGGATTCTTGGGGCGTTGCCTTGTCATTGGCTGCGGGTTGTTTTTCAGCATCTTTGCCGTTGGCTTGCTCCAGCTCGGAATTTGAAGGAGTGGCGGCTTGGGAAGCCGAAGTTTCGCTCGGCTGATGTTCCGATTCCACTTTCGATGCCGCGGGCCGCTGCTGGTTCTGGGAATTGGCTGAATCGCAACTCACCGCCGTAGCGGTGCCGGACTTCGAAGACGATTTGGGCGGCGATTTGTCTTGTTTGATGTCAGTTTTTTCGGCGGTCTTGGCTCTTTCTTCTGTGGCTTCTGCTTGGATTTTCGCTTCGGCGGCCTCCTCGGCGTCGTGTTGGTCGCGTTGCTGGGTTGCGAGCGTCTGCCGGAGCGCCGTCAATTGCTCGTTGCTTTTTTTCCTATCACCGTGATGGAAGTACGCTCGGCCCAGGGCACGAAGCCGGACGATCCGTTCGTCATCATCGGTTGCCTTGAAGTAGGGTGTGTTGGCTAAGGCGACGGTTTGTTCCCAAAGCTCAAACTTTTCGAGCACTTCCAGCAGCCGCTGCCGCCCGAAGTAATAGCTGCCGTGATGCTGCTGGCTGTTGAATTTTGGATGGCGCGGCAGAGAAATCATGTTTTCCGCCAAGCCGAGGGCCTTTTTCCAGGCGCCGATGTTGATGAGGTCCCGAATCAGCCACTCGTTGTTGTGAGCAAAGTTGTGAATTTGGTCGGGCATCACTCGATCGCGGATCATGTAGGCATGGTCCACGCGGGCGGAGGCTTCTTGTTGCCAAGCGGCGTCGCGATAGCGTTTCAGCCGAGAATAAATATGCCCCGGCATATGCCACATGTGGGCAATACCCGCCGCCGCAGGGCCGCACAGCGCCGATGATTCGAGCGCTTTCGAGGCGCGTTTATCGTCCCAAAGATGAATTCGATAATGATGGGCTGGATGCATTGGCTCTTTGGCGAAGATTGCGCCGAGCAGTGCATCCACCGCCAGATAGCTGTCGATCTTCGATCCTTCGCGCGTGGCTTGCCACTGGGTCATTGCGATCCAGGCCTGGGCATCGAGATCGTCGGGGAATTCGTACAACAGCTCTTCGAGGGCGTTCACATAGGCCGCATTGCGTTCGGGCTTTTTCTTCGGATCGGCCTTCCAATAGGCGTCGAGCGCATCAATATATTTCCGTTCATGCTCCGAAGCCTTGTTCTTTCGCTTGACGGCCTCGGCAATGAAGCCTTTGGCACGCTTGTCATTGTTGAGGTTGGCCATTGCCATGCCCCAGTAGGCGATGGCGCAATCGGGTTCAATCATTGCGGCTTCGCGAAACGACCGTTCGGCTTCGAAGTACCAGAAGCCGTGAAGTTGACCGACACCCTGGTTGATGAAGGCGCGCACCTGCTCATTTTTCGTGCTGGCCGGAAAATCGACCTTGCCCGTGCCCGGCATTAAGTAGGCGTGTTGGCGCGGACCGTCGTCAAAGGCTTCGCCGTGCAGCGAGTGACCGGCGGCAGGATCGGCAGAGTTGTCATCGGCGGATGCATCGGCCGATTTCTTCGCCACACCGTCTGTAGGTTTTTCGGTGGATTTGGATTCACCTACCGAGGTGGCATCGGCCCACGAACGGCAAGCGAATGAAAATACAACCAACAACACGGCCAGTTGCAAGAGACGGGGCATCGCGGTTCGCAGCATGGGCAGGAAATGGGCTGGGTGACGAACGGCAGGACTCGAAGCAGAAGTCTCTATTGTCACCGGCCCAACGCCGATTGCAAGGCATTCACACGAGATCCAACCTTCGATTGCGTTGGCGAGCCGTGCGGCAATCGGCACAGATTCCTGAGATAATTAAGCGATGCCCCGTCACGCGGAATTGATGTTTCCTGGCAACGGCATCGCGAATCCGGATCAAATCGTCGCTCGAAAACTCGATGAGTCTATTACAATCTTCACAATGTAGATGATCGTGCTGCGGATAGCCGTAGTCGTGCTCATACACCGCTCGGCCGCCGAGGACCATTTTGTGGAGCAGCCCTGCATCGACCATTTCGGCAAGGGTCCGGTAAACCGTGGGGCGGCTAACGCGACGGGCATCGCGGTTCTTGCTCAAATCGAGGAGCAATTGGTCGGCGTCGAAATGCTCGTGCCGGCTGGCCACTTGCTCGACGATGATTCGGCGCTGCTGGGTAATCCGCTTTCCCCGCGCCTGTAAAAACTCCTCAAATCGCTGCAGGGGCGAGAGGGCGACTTCGACAGTGCCAAGAGAAAAGTCGTGCGACACGGAAGCATTGGACTGAAATGTAGAATCTACCTAAACAATCATGATTCTAATTCATTGGACTTTTGAAGCAAGGCACACCGGTCCCACGCACGAATGAGTAATCACAGCAATCGAAATTTCCGAGTCCGGTTGGATTTTTTCGCAGCGTGCCACCTCCGGTCGGCGGCCAGAAATGGAACCAGTTGCGGGCGATTGAACCCGATTCTTCTCAACACCGTCAGAATTTGACGCATCGACGCCTTACCGTGGCGGCTCGGGCGGGGCGGGCTGATCTGACGACTTGAGGCCAAAAAGAAAGTGCATCAGGTCGCGGGTGCCGATGAGGCGCGGGCTGGCGAACATTTCGCCCGCGAGAAAACCAGCCGCGGTGCCAAGTTGGATTGCAAAAGCTTTGATGCGCTGGTCGATTTGCTTTTCCGGTCGCTCGCCGAATTGCGTGCGATAGCAGGCGATCGCTTCAAGTTTCAGGTCCAACGTCTCGGCGATATCGACGACCAAATGCCCTGCGCCAGGCGGCGGGCCAATCGACGTGAACGCCAGTGTGTAATAGAGGTATGCTGGAATCGTATGGACCGGCAGGTGGTCGAAATGCTCATCCCATTTGGTGAGGCGAGCGTAGAAGATGCCGGCGTCGGTGATTTGCATCGCTTGAAAATGGTCGGGCGACGCGAGCGGCGTTTTTTCGCCGAAGCCGAGCACTAGCCGCGGACGGTACCGTCGGAAGACTGTTCCCAAGGCCACGCGAGCTTCAAACGAATCGAACAGGCGGCGATTCGTCATTCCCAAGTTGATGCGCGTATGAACGCCGAGCACTTTGGCGGCGGCCTCTGCTTCCGCGAGCCGTACCTCGGGGCCTGGGGAGCCTGGCGTTGGTTCGCCGTCGGTCAGATCGACGATGCCCACGCGATAGCCTTGCCGCACGAGCTTGGCGATCGTGCCGCCGCAGGCGATTTCTACATCGTCGGGATGTGCGCCAACAGCGATGACATCAAGGTGCTGAGTGGTGGACATACCTTATCGTGCTTTAACCGCGCTTAACAAAAACGACGGATTCAACGCTCCGAATCGTACTCGCTCCAACTGATGGGTTCCCCGGGCGACGTTAATCATCAGCACTTTGACGTCGCCGGCAAGGCGATTCAGGCTGTCGTCGAGTGAGGAAAGGCTTTCGATGCTGGCGACGTTTGCGACCATCCGACCGCCTGGTTTTAGCTGCTTGAAAGCCAACTCGACTACGCGGGCGATTTCTCGGCCGCTGCCGCCGACAAAGATGCAGTCGGGTTGTGGGAGGTTTCCCCAAGCTTCTGGGGCGCGGCCGAGAATTGGTATGAGGTTTTTTACGTGGAATCGATCGGCGTTTGAGCGAATGAGGTTGATGTCTTCCCCGTCCATTTCGACGGCATAAACCGTCCCCTTCTCGGCCAGCATCGCGGCTTCGATGGAGACCGAACCACTGCCGGCACCAATGTCCCAGACAATGCTTGCCGGTCCGATCGCCATTTCGGCCAGCGCGATCGTACGAACCTCGGCGGGGGTCAGCAAACCGCGTTTGGGTCGCGATTGGAGAAACATCTCATCTGGGTTGCCGAATCGTCGCGCGACATGGGCATCGGTCGGCCGATCGGGAGTTTCCGGTCGGCGGACGAGAATCATCACATTGAGCGGGCCGAATTCTTCGTGGGCGATTTCGTTGAGCGAGCCTTGCGTGACGCGCTCGTCGGGTGAACCGAGATGTTCGCACACGTAGGCGCGGAAATAGTCGATGCCCGATTCAACGAGCGCCTGGGCCACATCGGCCGGCGAAACGAGGTCGCTGGTAAATAAGCCAACGGTGTCGGCGACGCGAATCTTCTCGACGACGCCGTCGAGTGGATTGGTCGCCAGGTTGGTCAGGTAGGCGTCTTCCCAACTTTCTTTCACGCGGGCAAACGCCATCTGCATCGTACTCACATGCGGCACGACGTCGAACCGCTCTTTGCCGAGTTTGTCGCAGAGGAAGCGGGCCACGCCGTAAAACAGTGGATCGCCGGTGGCAAGAACGACGACTCGCTTGCCGGCAGCGGCCGAAATTTGCTGAACGGCATCGTCCAAATTGACCCCGATGATCGCTCGCTCGGCCGTGCTGGGCGGAACGAGCTTCAGCGTGCTTTCGGCCCCCAGCAACAAATCCGCCTGGTCGATGAGCCCCTTGGCTTGTGCCGTAATGCCGTCAAGCCCGTCGTCGCCGATGCCGATGATGTGGATTTTGTTGCTGGCCATGCGTAGTTATATGTCCTTGCACAAAATACGTCACTTCTGGGCGTTTGTTTATACGACATTTCGTGTGGAACGAAAAGCACTAGTACAATTTGGATTGGAACCCGTAATCACAGACTCGGTGCATTAATCAATCTTCGGCTCAGATCAACTGCGTTTGTCTTCGTCGCCCGCAAGCCTAGTTATCTCCGATTGCGAGCCGGAGCGAGCAACACTGCCTCCAACAAAATTCTAAAGAATGCCCCGGGTAGAATACCGCCGCGGATGCGGATCGGCCGACTCGCTCGCGCTTCGCTTGACAACACTAACGGGGCATGTATAAGGTGGCATTGGCAGACAATTTGACACACTCAACTAATCCACGATCTGGGCCTGACTTCTGGAAAAGGAAAACGAAATGAATTCATCACGTTTGGCAAGTTTGCGATGTGGCGCTGCCTTGATGGCGCTGCAATTCTGTTGCTCATTGCTGCCGTCGGTTCGCGCAGGAGTACTGGTGCCGTGGACGCAGTTTCAGGCCAATTCCGCTCATAGCGGGCATGTTGCTGGAACAATTTCGCTGCCGACACCGCTCTGGAATGTGCCTAATGCCTCCATCGGCGACGTGGGCTTTGTCCCCGGCGTTGTGACCGATGAGCAGCGGGTCTATGTGACGGCCTACAGCCATAACTCCGGAGGCTACTCCTACTTTGACGTGGTTGCGTTGAATCGAACGAATGGTGTCAAACAATGGAGCCGGCAGTTGGCGTCGTACTCGGGCGAGATTTCAGCGCCTGCTGTTGGAAACGGAATGGTCTATGTTCACCAATGGGGGCATTCCGGCATCTCCGGTGGAAATGCGGCGCAATACCCCTACGTGACCGGGTTGAATGCCAACACGGGCGCGATCCAATTCGCGACGAGCCATTCTGGCCAATGGAGCAGCGGAAGTCGGCCTACAGTGTCCGGCAACTTGGTCTTTGCGGCAGGCGGTTACTACGGTGGGCTGGACGCCTACAATGCAGCCGTGGGGGGCCTGGCATGGTCTACTGGTGTAAACCAACAATACGGGTGGATCCCAGCTGCGGATTCCGAACACGTTTATGTGTACATGGGGCCGGCAAGCGCCAGTCCCGGCCCGCATACCGGAACGTTGTATTCATTTAATCGCACCAACGGTTCTTTGGCGTTCAAAATCTTGAATCCCACGGATACGTTCACTCTCCATAATGGAACGGTCTTTCTGGGAGGCCAAAACGATGCAATAACAAGATCTAGGAGTGGCCTCACTAGTTTCGATCTCAATGCGCAAACGGTTCGCTGGCAAGCCCTCGGCAACTACTCTGGAGCGATGGCTATTGACCAAGGCACCGTATATGCCGCGAACGGGATTGAATTGAGTCTGCTCGATGAAGCGACGGGACAAAAGGTCAACTCGTGGTTCGCCCCGCCGAGCGAAAGCCTAGAAGGAAATTTGCTGCTGACCGACAATGTCATTATTGCTGGCACGACCAAAGGCACATATGTGATTGATCGAAGTACGCTTACCAATCTCTGGTCCACTTCGATCACTGGAGACTTAGCGCTGGGAGATGATACCTTTTTGATTTCTACGCCCAATGTACTCTATGCCTACGCAGTGGCGGAACCGAACGCCGGCACCTTGATGATTGCGATTTTACTTTGCACGTTGCTCGGATCGAAAGCGCGTCGTTGGAAGAGCCTTGCGTCAATGTGTCGCGAATTTGCGATTGTCGTCTACAGATGGACTAGCGGGAGTGTATTCGGCCAACAGGCCAAATAGTTCATCGGGGTTGAGCGGCTTCGACAGAATGCCGTCCATGCCGGCGGCGAGGCAGCGGTTTTGGTAGCCATCGACCGTATGGGCCGTGAGCGCGATGATCGGCGTGTGGCGATCGAGCGGATTTTCGTATGCGCGGATGGCCGCGGTGGCGGTCAGGCCGTCCATGTCGTGCATTTCGAGGTCCATCAGCACGATGTCGAATCGCTCGCTGCTGCACATCTCGACCGCTTCGCGACCGCCGCCGGCGCGCGCGATTTCGTGGCCGGCCAGTTCGAGCAGACCGGCGGCCACTTCGACGTTTACGGGGCTGTCATCGACGACGAGCACGCGTAGTGGTCGCGCGGGAGTCGGCTGCTGCTCGGCGGAGGGTGATGCGGGTTGATCATCGGCGGCGAAAATTGCCCGCAGCGTCGTTTCCCATTCTTTGGGCCGAACTGGCTTGGTCAAGCAGTGATCGGCGCCAAGTTGCCGGCAGCGATCGGGAAGACCCTCATCGATGGCGGCCAACAGCGCTACGACCGGCGGAGGATCGGCCGCGACGCCGCAGACTAGTTGAATCCATTCGGCTTCTTCTGGTTTGGCCGCCGACACGTCCATCAGCACCAGATCGATCCGCATGCTCTCTTCGCCGGCGCGCAAGAGTCGTTCGACGCGCGGATCTCCTGGCCGCATCAACATTGCTTCGACCGCAAATGATTGCAGCGGCTCCAGGTAAATTTCTTCCGCGCGCGGATTGTCCGAGAGCAGCAATGCATTTCGTGGTGGAGACAATTTCCAACCGGCCTCGCTGACTGGCTGCGGAATTGTCTGCAACGTGGCGGTGAAATGGAATGTGCTTCCCGCGCCCAACTCGCTTTCGACCCAGATTCGGCCATCCATTAACGCGACCAATTGCGAGGAGATCGCCAATCCCAATCCCGTGCCGCCGAACCGCCGCGTCATCGAGTTGTCGCTTTGCCGGAAGGCCTCGAAAATGCAATCTTGCTTGTCGCGCGAAATGCCGATGCCAGTATCGCTCACCGCGAAGTGCAAGGTCGAGGTCAAGTCGCGGCACTGCGGCGATTCAACCGTAATGAAGATCTCGCCGCGATCGGTGAACTTGATGGCATTTCCCACAAGGTTCATCAGCACTTGGCGCAGCCGCGTCGGATCGCCAAGCAACAATTCCGGGACCGATGGATCGACGCGATAGTTGAGTTCCAATCCCTTGCGCGCCGCCGTGACAGCCATCAATCGGGCGACGTCGCCAAGCACATCGCGAATCGCGACGGAGATGCTTTCCAGTTCGAGCCGACCGGCTTCGATCTTGGAAAAATCGAGCAGATCGTTGAGCAGAGTCAGTAGTGTTTTCGCGGAATCTTTGGCGATCGCGAGATTACTCCGTTGTGGCGACGTCAGCGTTGATTTGAGCGTCAATTCGGTCATGCCAATGACGGCATTCAGCGGAGTACGAATTTCGTGACTCATCGCCGCGAGGAAGCGGCTCTTGGCCTCGCTGGCGGCTTCGGCCGATTGCTTGGCGACGGTCAATTGCTGTTGAGCCTGGCGCAGCTCTTGGGCGACTCGCTCGAGCTGCTGGTTCGACAGCGCCAGTTCCTGCGATCGCGCCTCGACCGCTGCGGTTCGTTCTTCGACGCGGCGTTCTAGAGTTTCATTCAAGGCCTGCAATTGCGCGAATCCTTCGGCGTTCTCCAGCGCTGCGCCAGCAATGGTCACGATATAGTCGGCCAACCGCTCATCGTCGTTGCCAAACAGGTCGCGCACGTGTTCGTGAGTGGCGTACAGGCAAGCGACGGCCTCGCCGCGCGCATAGAGCGGAGCGCATAGCGCCGACCGCTTGCCGCCGTTCGCCGCGGCCTCGGCGCTGCGCTGCGGGCTGTTTTCGGAGAACGCCACCGCCCGGCGGGTGCGCAGCGCTTCGTTGATCTTGTCTTCGTTCCAGGCGCCAGGGATGCTTCCGGCGATGGGCATGAATTCCGGCTGACCGTTGCGCAGGGCAACTCGCAGCACGATGCAATGTTCGGCTCGGAGCAGCCGCAAAGCGGCGTTGCGCGTCTCGGCTTGAATCACCGGCGGCGATAGCGCCGAAGCAATACGTCGGCCGCTATCGAGCACCGCGTCAAACCGATCGACGAGCGACAGGCTGACGCTTGCGGGCTTCTGCCCGGCAAGCTGCTGGGGCGTCGAATAGGCGTGCAATTCTCCCAAAATGGCTTGCGCTTCCACCTTGTCGTCTTTGGCCGTGGGCCAGCCCAATTCTTCGCCGATTTCGGCCCGTGCCAGTAGCGTTTGCGCGTAATCGAGTCGGGCCGACTGCCGTCGTGAAAGCGCCAAGCTCTTGTTGAGATAGTGCCGCGCGCGGCTGGCCGAACCATGCATGGCAAGAAGAATTCCCAGTTCGCGAAGCGCGTGTGGCGTGTCGTTCGGGCAAATGAACTTGGTGAGTAGCGCCCATCGTGCGGCCCGTTTTGCACGGCGCAGCAGTTTCTTGCGGATGGACGGCGTTTGGCCGCGCAGCGCCATCGCCTGCTGCCGCAGCGCCGTGGCCAACCACGGTAAGAACGAAAGCGTGTAGGCGTTACGGACCCCTGCTTTTTGGGACACCTCGTGCGCCCGTTCGATAAAATTGGCCGCGCCGGCTGGGCTTCCGCTGCGTAGCAGTTGCAAGCCGTTGGCGAACAACACCTGCGCGCGGCCCTGCGCATCGTGGCGGGTGCGTTCTAGCTCCTTCGTCAGAATGTGTTGAGGAATGGGGCCGTCCGCGGCGCGAACCCAGACATCGAGGATAATGCCGGAGGCTTGTTCGTCTCCTAATTCGATCCCCGATTTGTAGTTGAGCTGCGACTCTTCCAATGCGCCTGGCAAGTCGCCCAAATGGTACAACGACGCGGCAATTTGATACCGGGCGATATGCACCTGCCAGTAGTCGCCGGTGCGCTCGAGGAGACGAATGGCGTCGCGACACTTCTTGATCGACTGCTGATATTCGCCGCCGTTGTAGTGGACAATCCCGTGATAATGCAGTGCCTGCGCCTGTCCGGACAAATCGTTGAGGGTCTGACGAATGACGAGCGACTTTTCTGCGTAGCGTTTGGCGCGTCGATGCAAGCCGACCAATGCAATGGCCGGCGCATGTTCCGCATAGGCCAAACCGAGTTCAGGAGTGCTTTCGTAGCGCTCCGCCAAATTGAGGTTTCGTAAATGAGCCCAAAGCGTATGTAGCGGGCTGCGGCAATACCAATAACCATGTGCTTGATTGCTGAGGAGTTGCAGCGTCAGGCGCTCGCCATCGTCGGGCTGGCGCCGATGCCGATTCACAAACCAACTTGGCAGCCATGTGTGCAACGTTTGGACCAGGGATTCCCAGCCGAGCAGCAGGTATACGAAGGCATTGTTGCGAGCGACCTTCTTACCAAGCATCTCTAGGGCGGCTTCGAAGCACTCGATTGACTGCTCCATGTCGCCGCGCTTGAAAGCCAACTCGCCGAGCTTGTTGCGAATCTGAGCCTGGGCATATGTCCCTTCGGCCAATTCGGCGGCAGCCTCGAATTTTTCGCCGGCTTGATCGTAGCGGCCGGCCAACAGCAGCACTTCTCCCAACGCCTCGGCCACCTGGTAACGAGTCTTGGCGTCGGCCAACGCTGCGCCCCGCTCGGCGATCAGATATTGCTGAATCGCGGCTTCGAGCGCGTATTGCGACCGCGCTTTCGTCGCGGCCTGTAAAGCGTAAGGCAAGGCCGATTGCGGGTCGAGCGCCGCATCGAAGTGATACGCGATTTCCGCCGCGCGGGGCTCGCCTTGGCGCTGGAGATATTCAGCGGCGCGAGCGTGGAGTTGAAGTCGATGGCTGGGGGGCTGCAAGTGGAGCAACGAGGAGCGGATTTTATCGTGGACAAACACGCAGCGCGTGCCGTCGGGGCGCAGCCAGACCAGTCGACGTTGCCGAGCAATATCGAGTGCGGTGATGACTTGGGCCGGCGAATAATCGGCCAACTCACCGGCAACATCGAGCTCAAACTCTTTACCCAATACAGCGCCAGTGGAAAGTAGCTGCAGCGTTTCGTCGGGCAGAAGTTCCAGACGGCGAGCAAGAAAATCAGCGGCACGACTGGACGATTGTACTTCGTCGAAATTCAGAGCGCCCACGCGCCAGCCATCTTGTTCGCGCACCAATTCGCCCGTCTCCACCAAGCCTCGCAGTACGGCCGAGGCCATAAAAGGGCTGCCTTCCGCCAAGCGAACGACGACGGAAATGGCCTGTTCGGGCAATGAGCCGGCCATGGATTCGACGAGCTGTGTGATTTCCGCCGGCTCGAACGGCGACAACCGCAAGTGCAAATCGGGGCCGACGCGGCGCAAGGGATGGTCGTCGGAGACCTCTTCGGAGCGAAACGCGCTCACAAGCAGCACATGCCGTTGGGCGTTACCGGTCTCATCGCGCGCCGGCCAGCGGCGTAGGAGCCGATAGGTCAGCTCATCGGCCCATTGGCAGTCGTCGAGCACTAGTAGCACAGGATGCTCGAGCGTCCCAAGGGCATTGATGAAACACGCGAGCGCATTGAGCGTCCGCATTTCGCCTGTCGATTCTGGTACCGAATAGGCGTCGCCAGACCGCAGCACGCTACTCAGGCCAGGGAGTACCGCGCAAACTGCCTGGGTGTAGTCTCCCAGACGCTCGCGGACGGCTTCAGCAAGGCCCGAATTGACGTTGGCTGCCGACACAAACCCATCGACAATTCCTTTGAGCAGCGAAAACGGTTCGCGCGCGACGTCGGTGGTTCCATGTCCCCATAAAACCCAAAATCCCCGCGCGGTAGCTCGATGGGCGGTTTCGGTCAGTACGCGAGTCTTTCCACCGCCAGATTCGCCTTCGAGCAGGACCAAGCTCGCATGACCGCGGGCAGCAAGCTCGATTTGCTCGTCGAGTGCCTCGACCTCGTGCGCCCGGGCCACGAATGCAGGCTCGGTAAGCGACTGTCGCAAGTCGTTGGCGCCGATCACGACCGATGGCTCGCTTTCTCCCTGATGCAACGCCGCGGCAATTGCCTCCCAATCGGCTAGCACTCCAGCAGCAGTTTGATAACGATCGTGTGGATCTTTTCGCAGCAATCGCTGCAGGACTTCATCGATGGCCCGAGGAACATTGATGCCCAACGACCGCAGCGCCGGAGCGTGTGTGGTCATATGTGCGAACAGGACTGCGCCCAACGCCTGGCCGTCGAACGGAGGCCGGCCGGCGAGGCAATGAAACAGCGTAACTCCTGCCGAATACAAATCCGCCGCCTCCGACATGTCATTATCGAGCGATCCTGCTTGCTCGGGCGACAAATACAACGCCGCCTGGAGCGAGCTCGCCTGAAATTCGCCGTCGTCCAAGCCCAGCGCAGCCGTTGGTTCGACCGGCAACATGATCGCCGAAGTGACCGAGCCGTCGCCGCTGACGACGACGTTGCCAGGGCGAATGCCTCGATGGAGGACGCCATGCCGATGAATATCGCGCAGCGCCGAGAAGAGCGCGCGGCCGACCGTCAGTGTTTCCGCGAGACTGAGCGTGCGCGATTTGAGCAGGTCCGCAAGAATTTCGCCAGGAACGAAGCGATAAACCAACACCAAGTCGTTGTTTTCTCTGCCGACGTGAATCGTGGGTGCGAGCCATGCACTTGCCAATCGTTGCAGGTGCGTTGCCTCGTATTCGGCGCGCATCAAGGTCGCGGGATGAATCGAGTCGATGGCCAACAGCTTGACCATCACGTCGCGGCCGTCTTCGGTATCGACCCCGGCGAATGTCCGAACGCTTCGGCCGTGACCGCAAGCACGTCGCAGTGCGAACCGCGAACCGCCGACCGTCGAAGTCGTGGCCGCCGCTGTGCTGACGAGTGCGCCGTTGCTTTCAGTTTCCACCTGTGTGCCCTCAGTGCTGAAAATCATCGTTAGCGCACGAAAATCGCAGCCGCGCGAATCGTGCTTCACAATGGCCGAGAAACCAGCTCGACCCATTGCGTGATGGCAGATTTCCAAGTCTTGTAAATTTAGCTTGAAACAGCTTCGTGCGAGTTGAGGTTAGTCATGCGCGTCAAGCGCAGTCATCGCCGGACTGAATGCGCGATTTTTGAGGACGGTATTGAAAACAGGGGTGTCGTGTAAAGCACGTCAAAATTCCCAATAGGGCAGTATTTTTTGTTGCTGTTTCAATTCAGCTCTCTGCGGCCAAAATTTTCCGCACGCATTTTTTACCCAACTGGTACGAACCGAACAAAGCGACCAAGAAATCGGCGAAACCCACGGGAAAACCGGCCCGTTGCGGTTGCTTGTTGCAAGGGATCGTTGGATAAACGAAGAACCGGCTTGGAAAAATAGTTTTTTGACGAGTGACAGCCGTTTGTCACTGGTAATGGTTATCCTGGCTGGCGTCAGCCGCTCATCGTCGAGTCGCTGCATGTGTCCCGTCGAGCGTAATTTCCACGTTTTTGGCAGGATAATTTCACCTTTTCCCAAACTGAAGGAGGCCACATCATGACGGCCATCATAGACCACTTCTTTTCGACACATGTTCGTCGCTTGACCGACGCCTTGGAAGAACTAGACCGGCGGATCGACCCCGACTCCGAGCCGACGTCCGAAGGGCACTTGGCGGAAGTGAGCGGGCGCTTTCAGGATGCTCTTGCCGAGTGCAACAAGCTGCAGGCCCAGTTGGCGGATGAAGATCCTCAACTGTTGAAAGATACTCAGGCGCGATTCCGCGAAGTTATTTTCCCTTGGGGTCGCAAGAGCTGGGTGATGAATCGCTCGATGACCAAACCGCGCGGGTATCCCGGTGATTATCAGTTGCTGACGGCGATCTACAATCGCGTGCCCAAGTCGAAAGGGCTGGGCGGTTACATCGATCGCTACTTGCTTGATTTTACTCTCGCGCAAGCGGTGATCGGCCGCATGTTTGCGCTGCGAGATTTTCTGGTATCAGAATTTGGTCGGCGATCGGGAAAAGTGTCAGCTCTTGATGTTGCCTGCGGCGCCTGTCGCGAGTTGACGGAGGACTTCCACATTCCGCGCGACACGTATGTGTCGCTGACCTGTGTCGATAACGACGATGAGGCGCTCGATTACGTCCGCGATCACGTTGCCCCGGCCGTGCCCGAGAATCTGGCGATGGATTTCGTTCGCTACAACGCCCTGCGGATGACTTCCGCTTCGGCCAACATTAAGCGCTTCGGTCGCAGTGATTTAATCTATAGTGTCGGGCTGTGCGACTATATTCCCGATGAATACCTGATCCCACTTCTCAAGGGTTGGCGAGAATCGACCCACGACGGCGGCATCGTTTATGTGGCCTTCAAGGATTGCCGGCGGTACGACACCGCCGAATATCAATGGCTGCTCGACTGGTACTTCTTTCAACGCACGGAAGAAGAATGCACAGCCTTGTACGAGAAAGCCGGCTACGATATGGACGCGATTGCGACGACGCGCGATTCGACCGGCGTCATTATCAACTACATCGCCCGCTGCAACGCGCCGGTGGAAATTCGAGTGGACCAGCCACAGGGAATTCCGGTCGCCCAAACGCTCAATGGAATCGAGACCGCGGCCGCAATCCCCATTGCCGGCGGCTAGCGAATTGGGCCCGAATGTCAGTAGATCATCGATTGCTACGAACCCGACGTGCCGAGGACGAATTCAGCGTTCCGTCCCGGCATGGCGGGTTTTTTATTGATTGGATGATTCAAATTTGTCCTGGAGCTACGCACTTTCCTGGAGGCCGCGTTCGACCAAGCCGAGCCTGGAACTTACTGAGCGATTACCCGCTACCGGAGCAGCAAGAAAAACCCGAGAACGCTATTCAAACGAACGGGTTTGCCCCCCTGGCCTAAGCTGTTTCACAATCTACACAGCACTCGGTAAACAGAGTTAGTCGAAACATTCCCGGCGCACATTGCCTGCCAGTGGATCGGCAACCGTGAAGTGCTTGCCCGAGAACACTAACTGCAATGAGCCGACGACCGCTCCAGCCAAGCCATCAACTCGCCCGCGAGTGAGGCGAAAGCACGCTGCATATTCCGGTGCAATATGGAGCCGATTTGGCTCGCGGCGACTCACCAACGAAACTGCCGAACTCCGTTTTTCCGCAGATTGCGATGCAATGAGGCAGTGTGCAACCGTATCAATGGGCGGCACTGGACTCGAACCAGTGACCCCTACCGTGTGAGGATAGTGCTCTAACCAACTGAGCTAGCCGCCCGGAAAAACTAACATGCTAAGGTAGCATGACGAGGCTGGGTGGAACAGGGGCGAACGATTTGCAGGTCGACAATCGCCAAGGAAATAAAAACCCACAATGGCAATGTTGGCACTTCGCGGTCCATTGATGGTGCAAGCTCGCTAAACTGCCACAAGAACTTGCCCGTTCCGCCAATGGTGCGTTCGCTTGGCAACCGCCGTCGGCGATTCCCCGCGGCACAACGTGCGTCTGAGAGCGCCGCCATATTCTCAAGTGGTTGCATGAGGACATAGGGTTTCACGACGGCACCGGTGAATCCCTTTTCAAAGTGGGAAGACTTGGAAGCCCGCCGCGCCAGTATGGCACAAGTGGAAAACGGTGGAAGCACAATTCCACCAAATTTCTCACGATCGCGTCGGACCACCACTGTCGGGTGCCCAAATTGAAAAAGCGAATGATCCTACACGGCAGTGGCCCAATCTTGATTGCCGCCATGGAATGCCTTAGGTTGTAGATGTCTTTGCGGCCGCGCGAGTTTGGATTTTTCTGCACTCTTTGGGCAGCGAGTCCCTTACTGCAGCCAGCAATTGCGACAGGAGGTTTTGCATGAATAGCCGTGCCGTTCGTCTTTGGATCGCCTTGTCAATCGCGTGTTGGTTTGTTGCGCCAGACGCTGGATTCTGCGCCGATTGGCCGACCTTTCGCGGGCCGCAGCGCACGGGTGTGGCGACGGACAGTGGCTTGCTCGACGAGTGGCCCGAAGGCGGGCCGCCGCTGGTGTGGAAGATCGAAGGGACGGGACGCGGCTATTCGAGTCTGGCGATTGTCGGCAATCGGCTATACACGTTGGGCGACAACGTTGCGCTGGCGGACGATAAAGACGAGTACTTGATGTGCTTCGATCTTACGACGCGAGATTTGTTGTGGAAATGCAAGACGGGTCCAGCGTTTACCGAGGTCAAGACGGAGTCGTGGCAAAGTTCGCGCAGCACGCCAACGGTGGATGGCGACCGGGTGTATGTGCTTTCGCCGCTGGGGGAACTGGTGTGCTGCAACTCGGCAACCGGCAAAGCACTGTGGCGGAAGGACATGCGGAAAGACTTTAACGGGAAAAAAGACGATCAATGGGGTTATAGCGAATCGGTCACCATCGACGGCAAATATCTGATTTGCACGCCCGGCGGAAAGAAAAATACGATGGTCGCACTCGACAAGCGAACCGGAAAGTTACATTGGCATGCCACGCAGCCAGACAACCGCGGCGCGGGCCACGCTTCGATCGTTAAAGCGAAAATCGGCGACGTGCCAGTTTACGTACAGACCACCGGTAGCGGAGCACTGGGCGTGCGTGCGACCGATGGCAAACTGCTGTGGTCGTATCCGCTAGAAAAATCCACGGCCGTCATTCCCACGCCCATCGTTCGCGGCGATCTGGTGTTGATGGTCGTTGGTTATAAAAAGGGTGTAGCTTTGCTCAAGCAAGTTTCCGACGGGCCGGGCAACGTAAAGATCGACGAAATCTATCCGTTAAAACCGGCGCTTGCGAACAAGCACGGCGGCGTTGTGTTGGTGGGGGACTATTTCTACGGCGATTCGGACGATCAAGGCATTCCCTACTGCGCCGAATTGCTGACGGGCGAACAAAAGTGGAAAGAGCGTGGTTCGGGCAAAGGCTCGGTCGCAACCATCGCCGCCGACGGCCATCTTTACCTGTGCTTTGCCGACGGCACGGTTGTTCTGGCCAAGGCTTCGCCGAACAAATATGTGGAAATCAGCAAATTCACCGCCCCGGGGAGTGGCGAGCGGCCAAGCTGGGCGCACCCAGTGATTTTGGATGGCAAACTCTATCTGCGCGAGCACAACATGATTTTGTGCTACGACATTCGTGACCCCAAGAAAGCGGCGACCGCAAGCATGCGTTGAACGAAGTGAAGGTGCAGCAATCGCAATGCACTTCGCACATCAACGCTTGTCGCCGAATGGACTGTCGATCGGCCGCACGGGTAAAGTGCAAAGCAATGGCGATCGAGTGAATCTTGCAATCTTGAAAGGGCCTGCGGCTGCAACATTGCAGATTCAGCCAAATCGGCAAGACAGCGGCGGCCAAGGCGAAATTGTCGGTGTTTTTTGAGTTGCGGCAGCCTTTGCCAACCGGCGACCTCGCCGCACTCCCTTTCGGCCGAATACCAAAAAATTTATGATGGATTGCGGAAGTGTCGCGTTCGACCGCGACACGGAACGCAACATGATAAGAGCCGTTCCGAATCTTGCCTGTCTGAGGCAAATCGATTCGCCGATCGACCAGGAACATCGGCAAACACGGCGAAAGTATTCCTCTCTGACCGCTTTTTCGGATGCCCTCGAAGTTTGCAGCTTGAAGAATTAAATGAATGGCGAAAAGATCTCCCCCGCGTCAACCAACGGCTTGCCGGTTTCCCCAGCACTCGATCTGGCGATCGAGGCGGCACAAGTTCCCACCGAATCGAATCCGCTCGACCGTCGCGTCGTTTGGATTTGTGGTTTGGCCCTCGTCATCGGGGTGATGACTTCGTTTGTCGCTGTTGCCTTCTTGCGGCTCATCGCGCTGGTGACGAACATCTCGTTCTATGGAAGTATTTCGCTCGAAAACGTCACTCCGGCGGATAACAACTTGGGGCTGTGGGTGCTGCTAGTGCCGGTGGTTGGGGCATTTATTGTGGGGCTGATGGCCCGCTATGGCTCGCAGGCGATTCGCGGGCACGGACTGCCGGAAGCGATGGAACAGGTGCTGACGAATCAAAGCCGCATTCCGGCACGGATCACATTTCTCAAGCCAATTTCAGCAGCCGTGGCCATCGGCACGGGCGGACCGTTTGGGGCTGAGGGGCCGATTATCGCCACCGGTGGCGCGCTGGGTTCGCTGATCGGCCAATTCCTGCGAACATCCGCCTCCGAGCGAAAAACGCTATTGGCCGTTGGCGCGGCAGCGGGAACGGCGGCGATTTTTAATAGCCCAGTGGCGGCCGTGTTGTTGGCGGTCGAACTGTTGCTCTTTGAATTTCGCGCCCGGTCGCTAGTGCCCGTTGCCTTGGGGAGCGTGGCCGCAACCGGAATGCGGATGATTCTGTTCGAAGGGGGTGAACACCCGGTATTTCCCATGCCCGATGTCACCGCGCCGACGCTCGAAGCTTTGGCGTTTTTCGTCGCCTTGGGAGCGGTCATGGGTGTTGCCGCGGCATTCATCACTCGGTTGGTATATGCAATCGAGGACATTTTTGAGCGACTACCGATCCACTGGATGTGGTGGCCGATGGTTGGGGCCGTTGCCGTAGGCATCTGTGGCTATTTCGTGCCGGCGACTTTGGGCGTCGGTTACGATAATATCACGACGGCAATCTCGGATGTTGGGGAGACAAAGCTGATTGGCATTCTGGCTTTGGCCAAGTTGATTTCCTGGTCGATTTCAATCGGTAGCGGCACTTCAGGGGGGACAATGGCCCCGCTGTTTACCATCGGCGCCGGTTTCGGGAACGTGCTCGGCGCTGCGGCCGCGCAACTGTTGCCGTCGGCGGCCATCGATGTACGCGTCGCGGCGCTGGTGGGCATGGCGGCGATGTTCGCCGGCGCTTCGCGGGCCTTGCTGGCGTCGGCGGTGTTCGCCTTCGAAACAACCTGGCAGCCATTTGGGCTGTTGCCGCTGCTGGGAGGTTGCGCGGCCAGCTACCTTGTTTCGGCACTGCTGTCGCGGCATTCATTGATGACTGAAAAAATCGCGCGCCGCGGCGTCAATGTGCCGGTGGAATACGCGAGCGATCCGCTGGAGCAAATTACCGTGGGCAAGATCGCCTCGAAGCCAGTCGTGACGCTGCAAGCTACGCAAACGGTGGAAGAAGCTCGACAGTGGCTCAAAACGGCCGGTGCCGATTTCTCACACCAAGGCTTTCCCATTGTTAATACCGCTGGGGCATTGGTGGGAATTATCACTCGACGGGACTTGGCCAAACACAAAGAGTCGGGCGGAAAGGCGCTGCAAGAGATCGCCATCAGTTTGCCGCGGTTTGTTTACGAGAGCACGACGGCGCGACAAGCGGCCGACCATATGGTCAACCACAGCATCGGCCGCCTGCCGGTTGTCACCCGCCAACGACCTCCGCGCGTGGTCGGCATTGTCACACGTAGCGACATCCTAATGGCCTATCGTCACCGCATGAACGAATCGATGACCCAGCGGCCGACGATCACGATCGCCAAGTTCCGGCGAAGAACGATCGATCGAAAAAACAAGGAAAAAGTCGAATAGCTGGCCGCGCGAGAGGGAAGATCTCGACCTCCACTTCAATTGGGCAATTGGCCTTCGCTCGGTTCGATATCTAAACAGGCGAATACAACGATGAACCTGGCAGGCTGGTCCGAGGACGCGCCTGATAAGGATTTCAACTTGATTGCACTGCGGGCGCAACCGGGAAGCTGCGGCAGACCATCCTGGACGAAATCTGTTGGTCCGGACGACGTCGGGGCCGAGAGGTGGAACAGAGCGACACGGCGCGTGCTTCAAAAAAACACCGGCCGCCTGAATGGGCCGGGGGCGACAGACTGGGATGTCTGCGGCTCCCGGCATCACTCAAGCGGCCGGTAGGCGAATCGTGTTGAGTTGGCGGCAATCTCGCGTCGAGCGGGTCGAACGGATCGCAAACCAAGCAATTTCGATTAGGCCATCGCCTTCAGATTTTTCAGGGCTCGAACCTTGATCTTCGTGCTGGCTGGCTTGGCTGCCACATCCATCAATTCACCTGGCTTGAACGGATTGGGCACCCCCTTCTTCGCTGGCCGGGCAGGCACTTTCTTCTTTTCAATCTTTACCAGCCCCGGAATCGCAAACATTCCTGGACCTTTGCTTCCCAGAGCTTTCTTGATCTCGCCGGCCAACGATTCCAGCACGGCGCTTACGTCTTTCTTGGCGACGCCGGTGGCTTCGGAAATGCTGGCGAGCACTTCGCGCTTTGACGGTGCTTTCTTACTGTTGGACATTGTCGCGGCTTTCCCCATAGTGTGAACTCCTCCTTGCAGGGTTGGTAATGGAACGGGTTTTTAGTTTGGCTCCGACGGACGGAACGTGCTGATTTAATCGCGGCAATCGCGAAATTTCAATCCGTGCGTTCAACAAAATCTGCAAATTCCCCGAAAAATCCCGATCCCTGCAACGCTCGGCGGGGAAGCGCGCCCGTCTGAGTAACATGGCACATAGTTTGCAATATGCACGGCAAATACGCGAGATTTTTGCTGCTGGATACGGAAAAACCCTTCAATTAGGGGAAAAATCCGTCCGCTCCGAGCTAAACGATTGTGGCAAGAGTAGCCAGCCGCACCGGTTGGACCGACGGTTCCGCCGTCGAATTGTCGTCTCGGGGCAACCAATAGTTGCCGGTCGCAATAGCGTCGTTTAAGATAAAGTGTGGCAAAAACTTAGGTCGCTTTGCGATGAACTCGCAAGGCGATTCGATCGAGCCGCTTTCCGGCCGGCGGGGTTCAATTCGCAGGGATCGGATTTCGGCCCCAGGACGGTTTTTCGCCCGAATGAGCTGCTTGCCAATTTGCGGCGGTTCAAAGCTGGCCTTGCCGGCATAATCGGAACGCTTTTGAGACGAGTTTCTACGAGGCTTAGACCGGGAACCACCTCGACCCTTTGGACCTTTTGGTAGCCTAATCGAGGTCTAGACTGCCGCATGTCGCGAACAGGCTCGTCCGCGGGAAGCAACTGTTATGATGGAACGAAATGCTTGGAACCAGGGACGCACAAACCGTTGGAAAGTTGCGATTGCGATCGTACTCGGTTGGTTGGCAAGTGGTTTTTTCGAATTGCCTGTGGAATTTGCCGCGGCGCAAGCTCCCCAACCGCAGCTTGCGCGGCCGCTTCCCCCATTCGTTCAATTTGGCCGCCCGCGGCGAGTTCAAGCCGGCGATGCGACCGACACCGACGGCACCGACGGCTTATTCTTGCCGCAGGATCGCGACGCCACCAGGCAGCTCGATCGGGCCAAGCAATTGCTCGAAGATGGCCGCTACAGTGACGCGGCAACACTTCTCGACGACATTCTCAAGCGCGGTGAAGATTATTTCTTCAAGCCCGCCGACAGCCAGCAAACCCATCGCAGCCTGAAGATGGAGGCTCAGCGGCTGATTGGCAATATGCCTGTCGAAGGCCAAAAGGCCTACGAGTTACAGTTCGGAACTCGCGCTGCGCAAATGCTCTCGCAAGCGGCCGAAGAGGGGGATGTCGCCAAGCTCGAAGCTTTGACGCGACGATTTTTTCACACGCAGGCCGGCTATCAAGCGACGCTACTCTTGGGCCGACATTATCTCGATCATTCGCAGCCGCTCGCGGCGGCATTTTGCTTTCAGCGATTGCTCGATACGCCTCAGGCCGCAGCGCAATTTGAGCCGGGTTTATCGGTCATCGCCTCGATCGGTTGGCTGCGCGGTGGGATTCCCGAGCGCGCCGGCGACGTGCTTGCGGCGTTGCGCAAGCAATCACCCAAGGCAACCGTTCGCATCGGTTCGATGCGAGTACCGTCGTTTCCCGATAGCCGTACGGCGGTCGCGTGGCTGCGATCGGCAATTGGCGAGTCCAAGGCCAGTCGGCTGACAACCGCGGAAGGCTGGGTCATGCACCGCGGCAATCCGTCGAGAAATTCGATCTCCTCCGGCGGCATTCCGCTCTTGAATCCGCGCTGGCGAGTGTCCACCACGAATCATCCGCTGCTGGAAAAAATGCTCGTTGAAACGCGTAAACGCTACGCCGAGGACGGCGTCCCCTCGCTCCCCGTGATGCAGCCGCTGGCGGTGGGCGATCTGGTGCTGATGCGCACGCCGCGCGAAGTGCTCGCCGTCGATTTTGCCTCGGGTAAACGGCTATGGCCGATTCGCACGAACGACCTGTCGTGGGGGCCACAGCAGCCATCCGACCTTCCACTCGTGCCAGCGCAGGGGGTTGAGCAGCAAGTTCATTCGGCGCTGACCGAACGCTTATGGGTGGACGCCACGCAGGGCACGATGTCGAGCGACGGCCAGCGGTTGTTCTTGGTACAAGAATCGATTGAGAGAGCTGATCGGCGGAACGGCGCCGATGCTCGCTTTCAAATGCAATACGAGTTTGCGCGGCCGTATAACCGGTTGACCGCGTGTGAGCTTTCGACGCAGGGCAAACTGAAATGGCAGGTCGGTGGATCCAGTGGCGAAGACGAACCGCAGCTTGCCGGGGCGTTTTTCTTAGGCCCGCCGCTGCCGTTGCAGGGACTGTTGTACGTGCTGACCGAAATCAACGGCGAGATCAAGTTGTGCGTGCTGGATGCGTCGACGGGCAAGCTCCAGTGGTGGCAACAATTGGCCATTGTTGAGCAGACGATCATGCAGGATTCGTTGCGAATGCTTGCCGGCTGCACGCCCAGCTTTGCGGATGGCATTTTAATCTGCCCGACGACGGCCGGTGCCGTCGTGGCCGTCGATACCACGAATCGTTCGCTGCTGTGGGCGTTTCAGTACCCACGGAACTTACAGACCTATCAAAATGGCATTGTGTTTCGACCCAATCCGTTTGGCGTTCAAGCGGTGAATGGTGGCGGCGCCGAACGCTGGTGCGATTCGTCGACAATCATTGCCGACGGTCGCGTGGTCGTTTCGCCGCTGGAATCGGATGAATTGCACTGCCTCAGCCTGGTCGATGGCAAGCCGTTGTGGAAATCGGTCGCGCGCGGCGAAAACCTCTATGTTGGCGGCGTCCATGCCGGCAAAGTGATCGTCGTTGGCAAACGAGGCGTGACCGCGCTGCGGCTCGCCGATGGCCAGCCGGCGTGGCAACAGCCGGTTGCACTCCCAGATCGAGCCTTGCCGAGCGGGCGCGGCTATTTGAGCGGCAATGAATACTACCTTCCGCTGACGACGGCCGAGGTCGTAAAAATCGACCTAGTGAAGGAACGAATCACGCAGCGGGCAAAGTCTCGGCACGGCAGCATTCCGGGAAACCTGATTTGCTACCGGGGTGAGGTGATCTCGCAAGGGGTCGATTATTTGGAATCATTCTATCAACTGGAACCGCTCCAGATTCGCATTGCCGAAACGCTGAAGGGCGATTCAGACAACGCCTGGGCGCTGGCGCATCGCAGCGAGATTGCGCTGAGTGACAGCGAGTTGGGAGCGGCCAAGCTGGAACAAGCGGTGGCGGACATTCGCCGGGCGTATCAGCTCGATCCGTCGCCGTTCACGCGAGATTTGTTTGTCGAAGCGCTCACCACCGCGCTTGCGCAAGATTTTGGCAAATATCAGTCGCTCGTCGCCGAACTAGAGCCGCTGGTGCAATTCGACGCGGAACGAGCTTGGTTCTTGCGAGTGGTTGCCGCGGGGCTGCAACAACAAGGGCATACGGTGGCCGCGCTCGAAGCCTATTTGAAGCTGGCGCAATTGCCGACGCCACCGGACGATGAATTGGACGGCGTCGAAGCCGATCGCAGCGTGCGCCGAGACCGCTGGATTCGCGCCAAACTCAACGAATTGATCGCCGCCGCCAGTACGGACGAACGAACAAAAGTTGACGCCGCGATCGACGCGCAGTTGCAAGCCGCCATTGCCGAGCAGGGTGTGCGTCCGTTGCGGCAGTTCTTGGGTTACTTCAGCGATCATCCGGCGGCCGAGCGGGCTCGCGAAATGCTGGTCGAGCAAATCTCCGGTTCTGTGGCCTTGCTCCAACGCGAACAAATGCTGCGAAAACTGGAACTCTCTTCGGACACGTCGCGACGGAAAGATGCCGCGGTCAAGCTAGCTGCCCTGCTGCGCGACGCTGGCCAGGAACAGGATGCACTGGCCTATTACCGTCGCTTGGCGAAGGAATTTGACGATGCGCCGCTTGTCGACCGCCAATCGATCGCCAAGTATCTGGAGTCGCTCCCCAGCGAGTCTCCTCTTCGCCGCGCGCAAACGCAGTCGTCCGGATTGCCCGCGGGCGAAGTCATTGCCAAGAAAGATTCGCGATCGGGCCGCAACCATCCTTCGCTGCCGTTTCAGCCGCTGGAATTTCGCGGCCCACGCGGCCCATTTTTCGAAGATTTGACGATTGGATATCAGCAGTCGGGAGGCGAATTGGTGGCCCGCGACGGCTGGGGAATAGAGCGTTTTCGCGTGTCGCTCAACGACGGCCAGCGCGGCTACAACATTGTTCCAAGTTCGGCGTGCTTGGCCGCCTACGGCCATCTGCTGGTGCTATGCACTGGCAATCAAGTGATGGGAATCGACACACTGCGGTCGACGGAAGGGGCCGCTGGACGAATCCTGTGGCGACAGGAAATCGGCGACGGCAACACCGGTACCGTCTATTTCAACGGCGGTGGGCGGGTGCGGATTGCCGCTCGAGTTCGCAACGGCGCTCAGCCTGCGCAACTTGGCTGCCTGGGTCCAGCCGGTGCCAACGGCGTGTTTATGCAGCGTGGGCGCGAGGTGATGGCGCTCGATCCGCTGTCGGGAAAGCCGCTCTGGACCCGCCAAGTCGAATGGCAGAACTGCGAGATATTTGGCGACGACGAGCTCATTCTTGTCGCTCCGCCGGAAGGAAACGATGCCAAAGCTTTGGTGTTGCGCGCCATCGACGGCTTTTTACTCGGCAAGTGCGTGTTGCCTGCATCCAATCAGCGCTGGATGGCATACGGTCGCTGTGTGTTGGCGTGGACCCCTTTGGCCGACGGCCAGCAGCAACTCCGGCTCGTCGATCCGTGGGGAAATCGAGACCTTTGGAACGCGAAGTTTTCGGTCGATGCCAAGAGTACGGTCGTGGACGACGAGACGGTTGCGATCATGCAGCGCGACGGGCGACTGGTAATGTTGTCGCTCGCCGACGGGAGAATCACCATCGACGAAAAATTGGCGCCCGAGCCAAACCTCGAAAACATCTACGTCGTGCGATCGTCGGAGCATGATCTTTTGGTTGTCGATCACTCGACGAGCGACCAGCCAGCCGCGAATCGCGGTCGCCGTACGATTCTGGCGCAACTGGACGGCATCATGCCGACGGTAACAGGGCGCATTTACGCTTTCAATCGGGCCACCGGCAAGCTGCAATGGGCAACGCCTGGTTCCGTGGAAGAGCACGGGCTGCTGCTTAGCCAGCCGAGTAAGCTTCCCGTGTTGCTGTTCCTGCGAATGGTGACGGATTCGAATGGATCCAATGGGAATCCGCGCGGCTCGATTCTATGCCTCGATAAGCAAACCGGCCGGCTGATCTTTGAAGATGACGATCTGCAGCAAGTCGCGGCCTTCGAAGCGACGACGGATTTTGAAAACAAGGTGATCACCATCCATGTGTTACAGCAGAGCGTGACCTTGAAGTTCACCGGCAATCCTGTCCCACCAGAGCCGCCCTACCAAGCAGGACTCGGCGGCTCGCAATGGGATTTGACGAACACGATCGAAAACGCATGGCAGAAGGCGACGGAACCGGAAAAGGCGCCAGTCAAGATCAATCGAGATCCGTTTGCACCGGCGCAGCCGAAGTAATGAATGGTCGGAAAGCCTCTCATCCGCGATCGGGGCAGACCGGAAGGATAGATCCCATGAATCGGAATTTACAGATCATCGCCATGGTCGCCGCCGTGGTCATTGCCGTGCTGTGGCCCCGCGATGCCTGGGCGACGGCCAAGAAAGACCCTCGCATCGATCGCTGCATTTCTCGCGGCTTGGAGTGGATTGCCAATACTCAATCGCGCCTCGGCCACTGGTCGGCCAACGACGGCCGCTATCCGACGGCAATGACGGCGCTGGCGGGAATTGCGCTGCTACAAGAAGGCTCGACAACCACGCAAGGGAAATACGCGCAGAACATACGCCGCGCGGTCGATTACCTCTCTAGCCGCAGTCGCGCGAATGGTCTGATCGGCGACCCGACGCGCGACGACCGCTACACCTACGGGCACGGCTATTCGATGCTGTTCCTCTCGCAAGTACTGGGAGAAGAGGAAGATGCGGCCCGTCGCAACGAGCTGGTCGAAGTGCTGACCAAGGCCGTCGAATTCTGTGGCCGCGCCCAAACCGACGACGGCGGCTGGGGCTACGTCAGCGCCAAAGACGGCGGCGGATTCGACGAAGGCTCGACCACCATCACACAAGTCCAGGGGCTGCGCGGCTGCAGAAACGCGGGAATTTCCGTGCCGAATGAAATTATCGAAAAGGCGATCAAGTATATTCACAAATGCACGGGCGACGACGGCGCAGTACAGTACAGTTCCAAAGGCGGCGGGCCGCGACCGGCCATTACGGCGGCGGCGATTGCTTGCCTCTACAACGCCGGCGACTATGACGATCGATTTGTCCCTAAGATGTTCAGTTACGCGGAAAAGAATCTCAGCAACATTTCCAATCAGAGCTTTGGCCATTGGCATTATGCCCACTACTACTACGCGCAAGTGAAATATCGCGAAGGAGGAGAGAATTGGGGCAAGTACCGCGATCAGATCTACCCACGATTAATCAACGAGTCGTCCGAAGATCGCAGCGGCGTATACTGGACGCAAGGACACGTTGGGACGATCTACACCACGGCCGTGAATCTCACCATTTTGCAACTTGACAAAAATATCCTACCAATTTACCAGCGATAGCCAGTAGTCCGTGGCCGGCGTTCAGTTGCGAAGCCCCCTTGCAACTGCCTACTGGCAAAGGACAACCGCCCCTCTCCCAGGAACCCGCCTTCGATGTCAGACAATTCAACCAGCCAACACGACTCGCACGCGATTCGCAAGCTAAACGAAGCCCGCGAGAAAATTCTACAGCAGCTTTCTCAAGTCATCGTCGGTCAGAACCAGGTGATCGAAGAACTGTTGATTTCCCTCTTCAGCCGCAGCCATTGCTTGCTGGAAGGCGTCCCAGGGTTGGCGAAGACCCTGATGATTAGCACGCTGGCGCGGGCGCTCAACTTATCGTTCAGCCGCATCCAGTTCACACCCGACTTGATGCCTGCCGACATTACGGGCACGGAGATCATCGAAGAAAACCGCACCACCGGCAGCCGCGAGTTTCGGTTTCTGGAAGGAGCGCTGTTCGCGAATGTGATTTTGGCGGACGAAATCAATCGCACTCCGCCCAAGACGCAGGCCGCGCTGCTCGAAGCAATGCAAGAGCGACAAGTAACGGTCGGACGCGTTCGGCATCAGCTTGCCGACCCGTTCTTTGTGTTGGCCACGCAGAACCCAATCGAGCAAGAAGGAACTTATCCGCTGCCGGAAGCCCAGCAGGATCGGTTCATGTTCAAAATCTTTGTGAAGTATCCCAGTTTCGGCGAGGAATTCGAAATTGCTCGGCGGACGACGGCGGCGATGGCCGACCACATCGTGCCGGTGTTAACCGCCGACGAGATCATTCACCTGCAAAAAATAGTTCGCGAAGTGCCGGTGACCGACCATGTCATTCGCTATGCGCTGTCGTTGGTGCGGCAAACTCGGGTGGGCGAACCAGGCGTGCCCGATTTTGTCGGCGATCAGGTTGCGTGGGGCGCTGGACCAAGATCGGTGCAGTTTCTGATTCTCGGCGGCAAGGCTCGTGCGCTGCTGCATGGCCGGACGCACGTTTCGACCGACGATATTCAAGCGCTCGCCAAGCCCGTGCTGCGGCATCGGTTGGTGGTGAATTTTTCGGCCGAAAGCGAAGGTATCGGCCCCGATGACATCGTCGATCGACTCCTGGACATTACTCCGACCAAGGAAGATGAATTAACGGCCGATTCGCGGTTTCAGAAGATATTTGCCTCCTAGTGCCCGTTGTCCACGGTCAGTCGTCCGTTGCAACTTGTAAACCCAACTGACAGCCGACGACTGACCACGAACCAATCAGCATGTCCACCGTCGACACCAAACGCTTCCTCCACCCTGAGGCGATCAAGCGCATCTCGCGGCTCGACCTGAGGGCGCGGCATATCGTCGAAGGTTTCCTGGCGGGCATGCATCGCAGTCCATACTTTGGCCAATCGGTCGAGTTCTTGCAGCACCGCCAATATACCACGGGCGACGACCTACGGCACGTCGATTGGAAAGTGTGGGCCAAGCAAGATCGGTTGTACGTGAAGCAGTTCGAGGAGGAAACGAACCTGCGGAGCGTGCTGCTGTGCGATGTTTCGCACAGCATGCAATACGGCAACGGGCCGCTGAACAAATACGAATATGCCTGCACAGCCGCGGTGAGCTTGGCCTATCTACTGTTACGGCAACAGGATGCGGTCGGCTGCCTGGCGTTCGACGAAGCCTCACGGGCGGCGATTCCCATGCGCACCAAGCGCAGTCATTTGAATTCGATCATTCAGGCGCTAGCGGTCAGCGAACCGAGGCAAAAGACCGACCTGGCGAAAATTCTGCGCCATGCCGCCGAGACATTTCACCACCGCGGTCTGATGATCCTGATTTCCGATCTGTTCGTGCCGCGAGAAGGCCTGATTAAAGGCATCAAGTTATTGCGTCAACGCGGGCATGACCTCATGCTGCTGCATGTGCTGGACGACGACGAGCTTGATTTCCCATTTTCGGGGCCAACCCGATTTGAAGGGCTGGAATCGTCCGATCACCTCACTTGCAACCCGCGCGCCTTGCGAGACGGCTACCTCGACGCATTGCAATCGTATCTCGACGAAATCCGCCGCGCCTGCGCCCAACATGGTTGCGACTACCGCCTGACACGCACCAGCGAACCGCTCGACGCCGTGCTAGCGCATTTTATCAGCAACCGCTTAGGAATGCAGCGGCGAACCTAAGCGCTTGAACGACGAAGGAATCACCAATAGCCATCGCCCCAACGACCAAACGACTGTTCCAGTGGCATTCGCCAGTGGTGCTTGATCGTTCGCCATTCATTCGACAGGCGTCATTCGCCGTTCGCCACTAACTCCCATGCCTTCGTTTCTCTACCCGCTGCCGCTTGCCTTGGTCGGTGGATTGATCGCCTTGCCGATCTTGATCCATCTGATCAACATGATGCGACATCGGCGCGTGCAATGGGCGGCGATGGAGTTTTTGCTGGTCAGCCAGAAGCGCAACCGTACTTGGGTGATGTTCAAGCAGTTATTGCTGTTGCTGCTGCGGATGGCGGCGCTGGCGGCCGTGATCTTGGTGGTGACTCAACCGATTGTGAAAAGCGGGCTGTTCGGCGGCGGCCGGCAGCACCATCTTGTGCTGCTCGACGATAGCTTCTCGATGTCCGACCATTGGGCCGACAAATCGGCATTCGATGAAGCCAAGCAGATGATCCATCGCCTCGCCGTGCAAGCGGCCCAGCAGCCTGCGCGGCAAGAACTATCGCTGCTGCGGTTCTCGAAAGCCAACCAAACATCGCACGGCACTCGCTACGACCTGGCCAACGAATCCGTCGATACCGGCGATTTTGTAAAGAAACTCGATCAGGCCCTGGAACAAATTCACTGTTCGCAAACGTCGACCGGGCCGGCGGAGGCCCTCAAGACGGCCGTACAACTGGCCGACGAGCGCGGAGACGTGGAAAGCATCGTCTACCTGGTTTCCGATTTTCGCGCCAAAGATTGGAGTAATCCCGGCGAATTGCTGAAATTACTCCACAAGATCGAAGATGTCGGCGGCAAGTTGATGTTGGTCAACTGCGTCGATGCCAGCCGGCCGAATCTGGCAATCAGCGGCTTACGTCCGGCGCGCGGCGTTCGAGCCGCGGGCGTGCCACTGCAAGTAGAAGTCACGGTGCAAAACTACTCGACGGTGCCGGCGACGAGCGTTGCCGTTCGGCTCGATGAGCAAGGCACGCAGCGGCCGGCGATCGAGATCGACAAGATCGAACCGGGCCGCAGCGTTACGCGGCAGTTTGAAGTACGCGCGCCCAGCTCGGGGCAGCGTCGCATCTCCGCATTTTTGCCGGCCGACACGATTATGCTCGACAACGTGCGCCACTCGGTCATCGATTTTGCCAATGGCGTGCCAGTGCTCGTGATCGACGGCGGCTTGCAATCGGCCAGCGCCAAAGATGGCGACGGTTACTACGTGCAGTCGGCCCTGTCGCAACCCGGCCCGGTGCCGACGGGCTTGCGGCCGCGCATCGAACCGCCGCGGTTTTTGGACGAACACGATCTCGACGAATTTCCGGCGGTATGGCTGTGCAACGTCGATCGGCTGCCGGCGGCGACGATCGACAAGCTCACCAAATTCGTCGAGTCGGGGGGCGGTTTAGCCATTTTCGTTGGCGAGAACACCAGCGCGCAGTTGCTCAAGCAACTATACAACGATGGCAATGGTCTGCTCCCTGCGCCAGTTGAAGCCCCCGTGCCGCTGCTGGCCGATCAGGCACAGAAATCGCCGGATATGCAAATCACCAATCATCCGCTGTTTCGCATCTTTGCCGGCGACAACAATCCATTTATCAAGACGGTGAACATCAGCCAATATTTTGCGGTCAAGAAAGGCTGGAAGCCCGCGGAAGGCTCGACGGTGAACATTGTGGCGTCGGCGAGAAATGGCGCGCCGCTGGTCGTCGAAAAAAAGGTCGGCGAGGGGCGCGTCGTGGCGTTTCTGACGACAGCCGGGCCGCGCTGGAACAACTGGGCGCGCGGAAATCCGAGTTTCGTCGTCACGATGTTGGAATTGCAAAGCTACATCTCCGCCGGCAAGCAGCTTGAAACCTCGCGACAAGTGGGCGTGCCTTGGAAAATTTCCATCGATCCGAAGAAATATCTCGATCAAGTCGAATTTGCCTTGCCGCAAGAAGGCACAGGCGACAGGGTGTTGGTAAGAGCGGAGCCGCAGCCAAAAGGACCGGCGATCGCCAAACTTGCCGATACCGATTACGCCGGACTGTATGAGGCCACGTTAACTCAGCGCGACAGTACGCAGGAGTTGTTGGCGGTGGCGTACAACGTCGATGCCGCCGAAGGAGATTTGAACGCGCTTTCGCGCGAACAGCTTAAGGCGGTCCTGCCGAAGCTCAATCCAGAGCTGCTGCAAGTCGGCGATTTGTTCATCGATTCGAGTGAGTTGCAAGGTTCGAACTTGAGCCAAACGATTCTCTTTGCTCTGATTTTCCTTCTCATGGGCGAGCAACTTTTGGCCTATTCGGCAAGTTATCATCCTGCGCGACGGCAAGGAGGAGCGGCATGATGCGCACGCTAACATCGATGCTGATGTTCGCGACCGTTGTGGCGGTTGTCGTTGCACTGGTCGGTTTTGCCAGCGCTGCGAATACGCCGAATCCTGCTGGAATAGCCGCTGCTCCCGAGAGTGGATCGCTCGGCGGCCCGCTCGACTCGGCCAGCCGCGTGCGGTATGAATCGAGCCGCGTGCAGAGTTTCACCGAATGGTGGCAGATGCCGGTGCTGGTGCTGGCCTGCGTACTGGTGCTGGCATTTGTCGCGTCCATGTACCGCCGCGACAGCGTCGAGTTGAAGCGGGGCATCGGCATTTTGCTCGCGCTGTTGCGATTAGTCGCGTTCGCCGGTTTATTGCTGGTATTTCTCGACATTCAAAAGCGAACCGAAACAAAAGTCGTCCACCGTTCGCGCGTGCTGCTGCTCGTCGATACCAGTTTGAGCATGGCCCGCGTCGATGCCGACAACGCAGGCAGCGCGCGGCGCATCGAGCAAGTCACCGGGGCCCTGCGCGACACCGCGTTGCTCGAATCGATCCGCCAGCATCACGATGTCGCGGTGCTCAAGTTCGACTCGACCGCTCAGACCATCGCAACGCTGCCCAAAGTGTCCAGCGCAGGCAAAGCGGCTGCGGCAGGCAATTCATCTCGCTCCGACGATGACACCGCCAGCGCAGGGCCAGCGATCGACTGGCCAGCGGCGCTTGAGCCACACGGCGCCGAAACTCGGCTGGGAACCGTGGTCAAGGCAATCCTCGACGAGCATCGCGGTGCACCGATTTCAGCGGTCGTGGTATTCACCGATGGCGCGCAAAACGCCGGTGCAGAGATCGGCGCCGCCATCAAAGCCGCCCAAGAGGCCAAAGTTCCCGTGCATGCCATCGGCATCGGTTCGCCGAAACAGCCGACCGGCGTACGGGTGGCCGATTTGATTGCGCCGGCGCGGGCGTATCCTGGAGATGGCTTTCCAATCACCGGCTATTTACAGTCGCGCGGCCTTGCCGGCCGGCAAGTAACGGTCGAACTGCAAGTGCTCGATGCGGCCAACCAAGAGAAATCAAACGAAGCGGCAATCGAGCTTTCGCAGCACGTAACCCTGCGCGGCGATGCCGACGTGGAACCAGTGAAGTTCGACGTTCCCGGGCTAGAATCGGCCGGCCGTCGTATCGTGCGATTGCGAATCAAGCCGATCAGCGACGACACTGATTTATTGGACAACGAGCAGGAAGTAGACGTCGACGTGGTCGATCGCAAAAGCCGGGTGTTGCTGTTCGCAGGCGGACCGTCGCGCGATTATCAATTCCTTCGTAATATGCTCCGCCGCAGTGAGCTGGCGAAAAAGGGAGACATGATTGTCGACGTATTGCTGCAAAGCGCGCAAGAAGGCGTTTCGCAGGATGCGAACCAGATCCTCGACAACTTCCCCCGCACGACGCAGGAACTGGGCGAATACGACACAATCGTGGCATTTGATCCCGATTGGCGGGAACTCGATCTAGCACAGATCGAGTTGCTCGAAAAATGGGTGGGCGAACAATCGGGCGGACTGATCGCCATCGCCGGTCCGGTCTACACCGATGCCTGGGTTCAAGAAGCGGCCATGAGCACATTACGGTCGCTCTATCCAGTCGAGTTCAATCGCAGCTTGCTGCTGGATGCCGGCCGTTACGGGTCGGAACAACCCTGGCCGCTCGAATTCACGCGGGAAGGGCTGGAAGCGGAGTTCTTGTGGCTCGACGACGATGCCGTCGCCAGCCAGGAAGTTTGGAATTCGTTCGACGGCGTCTACGGCTACTATCGCGCACGCGGAACGAAGCCGGGTGCGACCACCTATGCCTACTATTCCGATCCCGAGGCAGCGACCGGCGATCGCAAGCCGATTTACTTCGCGGGGCATTTTTATGGTTCCGGCCGAGTGTTTTTCATGGGCAGCGGCGAGATCTATCGCCTCCGCGAACTGGACGATCGGTATTTCGACACGTTCTATACGAAACTGATTCGGCACGTTTCACAGGGCCGGCTACTGCGCGGCTCGAAGCTTGGCAGCCTGTTGGTCGAGCGCGACCGCTATGTCGTTGGCAACACCGTGATCGTCAAGGCGCAGCTCAGCACCCCGGCGCAGCAGCCACTGGAAGTGCCCAGCGTGCCATTGCACGTCACGCAGCGCGACAGAGTGCCGCAGACGGTCGCCCTTATGGCCGATCCGGCTCGCAAGGGCATGTATGGCGGACAGTTCACCGTCACCCAAGAAGGCGAATGTCGACTGGCGCTGATCCACCCCGATGCGCCCGAAGAGCCGCTTACCAAGCGATTACAAGTTTTGATGCCGAAACTCGAGCAGGAAAACCCTCAGCGCAACGATAAGCTGCTCAAGGAACTGACCGACGGCACCGGCGGCGAGTTGTATCTCGGCGTGCCGTCGGCCATCGGTGCTCAAAGCGTCAAACCGCTGGTAGCGCAATTACAAGACCGTACGCAGGAGACCTACATCGCCGGCCGCAAGGATCGCGATTGGGAAGAACAATGGATGCATATGCTGCTCGCTTTTATCGCCGGCTGCCTGTGCCTCGAGTGGATTGTGAGGCGACTTTGCCGCCTGGCGTAATCCCGTCAATTGCCACGAACCACTGACCAAAGAATGTCCGTCGAACTCCAACATTCGCCGCTCGCTCCGCGCATCCAGTCGTTGCTGGCCGGATTGCGGCTGCGCATTCGCGGTTATGTCTGGACGCAGGGCTTGGCGGCCATTATCGTGGCGCTTGGCGCGACCTTTTGGTTGACGCTGGCGTTCGATTGGCTCTTTGAGCCGCCGTGGCAGTTCCGTTTGGTGATGCTGGTTGCCGTGGCTGCCGGAATTTTCGCGGTGGCGAAGCGATATTTGTTCCAGCGAGCGTTTCGCCCCCTCGACGACGGCAGTATGGCGCTGCTGCTCGAACGTCGTTACCGCGATTATCAAGACAGCTTGCTGACAACCGTCGAGCTTGGCACTCGGCCGCATCACAGCGCCGACTTCAATCAGGAAATGTTGGGGCACACGCGGGAGCAAGCGATCCGGCGCTCTCAACGGGTGCGGTTAAGCGAGCTATTTCGCCTTGGGCCATTATTGCGGATGCTCGTCGCCGCAGCGCTGTTGTCCGTTTCGGTGTTGGGATTTGCCGTACTGGCGCGTGGCGCATTGAACACTTGGATTCAGCGAGTTGTGTTGCTCGATTCCAAACTGCTATGGCCGCGAAGCAATCACGTTCGTGTCGTCGGGTTCTCGGCGGAGCGGCGGATAAAAGTGGCCAAGGGATCGGACTTTTCGCTCGTGGCCGTAGCCGATTTGCGACCGCCATTTCGGCGGCCGGAAACGGTGCAAGTCCGTTTTCGCACCGAGCAGGGCGCTCGGGGACGAGATAACATGACCACTGTCGGAGTCGCCAGCCCACACGACCAGGAGCAGCGGTACTCCTACGTTTTCAAGGGCGTGACTTCGCCGGTCGATATCGATGTGTTCGGCGGCGACGACCGCGACCGTGGATTTCGCATCGACGTCGTCGATAACCCCACGATCAGCAAGATGGATCTTGCCTGCGACTACCCAGCGTATACCGGTCGCGTGGCCAACACCGTTCCAGCCAGCGCGCTGGTGCAATTGCCGCAGGGAACGAAGGTGACGATCCGCTGCGAGGCGAATAAAGACCTGGTCGATGTGCAAGTCGCGATGGTCCAGGGCGACAAGGCAAGCTTGCTCGCCGAGGTCCGGCTGCCCGAGCAGGGAAATCGACGTCACTTTGAAGTTAAAGTTCCACCTTTGATGGAAGATACGGCCTTGTCGTTCGAACTGCACGATACCGACGACATTCGCAGTCGCGATCCTGTGAAAATCGTCCTCGCCATGCGGCCCGACGATCCGCCGATCATCGCTTTGCGGCTGCGCGGCATTAGCACGGCCATCACGCCCGACGCCCGCTTGCCGGTGATTGGCGAGGTGCGCGACGACTACGGACTAACCCGCGTCTGGTTCGAATATCAACTGGCCGAGTACGATCCGGCCGAGCAAGATTTTCACGTCGCCACGACCGCGGCCGATGGCCGTCCGAAGCCAGAACTAGCGATCGAGCTGTCGGACAACGAAGTGCTCGATTTGAAGCGTCTCCGCGAATTGGCGGAATCGCTGGAGCGGAAGCAGGTCCATGGCGCGGGCGATCTCCACAAACTGGCGCCCGAAGAGCGGCGAGCAGCCGCACATTTGAAAAGTACCGAGCAAATCGAATTGGCCGCCGTCTTCAAGCCCAAAGTGGGGCAGAAAATCAACGTTAACCTGGGCGCTGCCGATAATTGCGAGCTTTTCGAAGGTCAACACAACGAGGGGAAAGGAGAGCGGTATCAACTTGACGTGGTCGCCCCCGAAACATTGTTGTCGATGCTCGAAGGCCGCGAATTGATGCTCCGCCGCCGCTTCGAGACGATTTATCAAGAACTGGTCGAAACGCGCGACACACTGGCACGTATCGATTTCACGCCCACAGACCTGCAAAAAGTCGACCAGGCCGACGAAGACCCAGACGAAAGACTCGAACGAGAAGCAAACGCGGCAAAAGAAACTCCCGAGGAGCGGCTGGCGCGATTCAACAAGCGGGCGCTCGAATTGCGCGAATTGCGTTCCAGTCGCGCCGTCGATAACTCCAACCGAGCCGCTCACGAAACCTTGTCGGTTGCCGAGTCGTTCGACGACATTCGCGAAGAAATGGCGAATAACCGCGTGGACACACCGGAGTTGGAATCGCGGCTCAAAAACCAAATTGCCGACCCCCTGCGGGCCATCAGCGCGCAACAGTTCCCAAAGTTGCTCGAGCGTCTGAAGGAATTGACCCGAGCGCTCGATGATCCCGCCAGTGGTCAAGCTGCCCGCGATGCGTCGCTCGAGGCAATGGACCGTATTTTGCTCGCCATGAAGGCCGTCCTCGATAAGATGCTCGAACTGGAAAGCTTCAACGAAGTGGTGGAAAAACTGCGGCAAATCATCGAAATCCAGCACAAAATTCACCAGCAAACCCAGCAGCGCCAAAAGGACGACCTCAAGAATAAATTGCGCGGCTTGCAGGATTGATTGGCACGCCGGGCGCTTCCGAGGATGTTGCCCCGCGATGGCCTGCCTGGCGACACGCGACGCTCGTACCATTCTGAACCTCGCTTGCCCGGAAGCGGTTTTAACGGCTTCGCTTCCTGCCGAGTACGGCTTGGCGGGAGGGGATGAATTCCGGCCGGTTTTACCGACTTTTTGCTCGCGAAAAGTGCAGTTCTGGAACTTTTTTCGCTCCGACGAAGCTAAAATATAGATTGATACGTTATAACGATAGTCTGGCACGGCAATTGTGCGGTAGACGCCGTAAGCCGGATAGTGTTTGAATAGTTGAGCGAATTAGCGTTTCCCGTCCCGCTGGGCTTGCGGGACGTTCGGAAGGCGAGGCGGAGGCAATAAACATGTCCGCTCGTAAATTCGGTGCTTGGATACTACCGTTGGCCCTACTTGCGCTGCTCCGGTTGTTTGTGCCGGGGGCCAGTGCTGCCGCCGATACCCCGGTTACGAACGCCGAATCCAGCGGGGACGATCGAAAGTTGGCTAGCGAACAAGGCAAGCTCGCGGACAAGTTCAAGGAACTCGAACGGGTGCTGTTGCGAATGGCCGAAGTCACCCAGGCCAATGATCCCAAGCGGGCCGCCGTGCTGCGGCAAGTGTTTGCCAAGAGCAAAGAGCAGCAAGTCGGCCTGCAATTTGAAGACATTGTCAAGTTGCTTGAAAATGAGCAACTGTATCAAGCCAGCAAAGGTCAGCTCGCCGTTCAACAGGATTTGAACCGGCTGTTGGAGCTGCTGCTCACCGGTGACCGCGATAAGCAAATTCCCAACGAGCGCGCCGAAATCAAGAAGTTCATCGAAAAAATCAATCGCATCATTCGCGACGAACAAGGCCTGCAGGGCCAGACCGAAGCGGAAGGAGACGCCGCCGAACTCGCCAAGCAGCAAGGAAACGTCGCTAAAAAAACCCAGGAGCTTGAGCAGGAGTTAAAGAAGTTCGACGATCGCAACAAACCGCTCGGCGCAGAGGACGACACCAATCCGAACGACGGCAAGCCTGAAGAGAATTCGGGCGACCAGCCGGGTAAGAAGTCGGACGATCCGACCAAAGGCGCAGGCAACAAGAGCGGCAAGAAACCAAACGACGATCGGCATGCCAAAGATCGGCAGGACGCCGCCAGCAAGGGCAAGGAAAACAAGGATGCCGACGAGAAAGAGGCTGATAAGAAGGAGGCTGATAAGAAGGAGGCTGATAAGAAGGACAGCGATCGCCCGCAATCCGACCGGCAGGAAGCAGGCAAGAAGGATCCCAAACAACCGCCTGCCGACGAGTCCGATTCTAAACAATCTGACCACGAGAACGATCAATCCGCGGAGCCTAAAATCCCCTCGCAGAGCCAATCCAAGGAAAGCAACTCGAAACAACCTCCGCAACCTGGAGAATCGTCGGAAGAAAGCGATTCCGATCAACCACCGCAGGAGCAGCCGCAAAATCAAGACGAGTCGCCAGCCCGACGCCGCGTGCGCGAAGCGCAGGAGCGAATGCAAGAAGCCAAGCGGAAGCTGGAGCAAGCTCAACGCCGCGGTGCCGCCGAAGAGCAACAAAAGGCGATTGACGAGTTGAAGCAGGCCAAGGCCGAGCTGGAAGAAGTTTTGCGCCAACTGCGCGAAGAAGAAATCGAACGTACCTTGGCGATGCTGGAAGGCCGCTTCCGCAAGATGTTGCAAATGCAGATAGAAGTGTACGAAGGAACCGTACGGCTCGATCGAGTGCCGGAAGATCAGCGCGACCGCGACATTGAAATCGAATCGGCCAAGCTGAGCCGGCGCGAGGCGGAAATCACCTCGGAGGCCGACAAAACGCTCAACCTGCTGCGTGAAGAAGGCTCTTCGGTCGCGTTTCCCGAAGCCGTCGATCAGATGCGAGAAGACATGGAAACGGTTACGCAGCGGTTGTCGAAAGCCAACGTTGGCCAGCTTACCCAGGGCATCGAGCAAGACATCGTGAAAGCTTTGGAAGAAATGATCGCCTCGCTGCAAAAGGCGCAAAAGGACGCCCAAAAACGTCGCGGCGGTGGAGGAGGCGGCGGTGGCGGTGACCAAGATCAAGATTTGGTCGATCAAATTGCCGAGATCAAAATGATCCGTGCGCTGCAAATGCGCGTCAACACTCGCACGCAGCGATATACCCGCATGCTGGAGGATGGGGCCGAACAAGCTGCCGAGCCGGACCTCTTGGAGGCGATTCGGCGGCTGTCGGAGCGCGAAGATCGCATTTACAAAACCACGCGAGATATCGTGGTGGGGAGAAACAAATGAGCCAGGGTTTAGGGTTCGGGGTTCAGGGTTCAGGAGCCAGCTCTCGAAGTTGGTACGGACGGGCGTCGTCATTCCGTGTCGTGCGCCGAATTGCTTTGGCGATGGCCGCGCTGCTGATTGCATCGGTTGATTTAACGCCCGCTTGGTCGCAGGTGGCCCTCGACGAGTCATTGGAGAAATCTCCGTCGTGGCGTATTCCTACTGCGCCAGAAGTTCGTGAGAAAATGTTGCACTGGCTCGATGAAATGCAATTGGATCCACTCACGCGGCAGAAGGTGGAGGCTCTGTGGCCGATCGAGCCGCAAGCCGGCCTAGGCTTACTCTCACAGGCTGAGTTGCTTGAATTGGTTGTTGAGTCGTTTGCCGCGGTCGATTCAGAGGTTGACGAGCTGGTTGAATTTACCTCGAAGTCGCACGATTTTGCTCCTACACCGGCGCTCGATTGGCTTGATGATGGTCAGCAAACCTTGCCCTTCGCGCGCAACAATTTGAAACTGTGGCTCGGTAAATGGTTGGTTCAAGAGCGGCGATTCGATGAAGCGAGCCTCTATCTGGGCGGCTTGCAGCCATCGGAGGTCGTCGATCCTGCCGCGCTGCTGTTTTACAAGGGCGTTTGCCAACACTGGGGCTTGCAACCCTCGGCTGGCTTGACGACGATCGATTTGCTCTTGGAGCAAAAGAAAGTCATCCCCCGGCGCTATGTGCAGTTGGCGGAACTCATGCATGCCGACTTGACGAAGCTCAAAGAGGAATCGCTCGATCACATCTCGCGACGGATGAATGATGTCACCCGCCGCCTCGATTTTGGGCATGCCGGTAAGAAAGTGCGCGGCGTCGAAGACGGCATTATCGCATCGCTCGACAAACTGATCAAAGATCTGGAGGATCAGGCGGGCCAAGGTGGCGAGGGCGGCGAAGGAGGCGAGGGGATGGACGACGGCGGTTCCGGCAATCCCAATGGCATCCGTTCGAGCAGCCCCGCCAAAGATAGCGGCATTGCGGACGGCAAAGGGGCTGGCAACGTGACGAGCAAGCGAATCGGCAAACGCAGTGGCTGGGGCGATTTGCCCCCCAAAGAACGCGAAGCAGCGATTCAACAGATCAGCAAAGAATTTCCTTCCCACTACCGGGATATTATTGAGCAATATTTCCGTAAGTTGGCCACCGAGGAAGAGCAACAGAAATAACAAACCGAATTTCGAGCGATCGATTGACCGCGGTGCAAATCGCTGACCAGCGCGAATCGACACGGCTCAAGAGTTACAAACTCATTTTCGGAAAGAGAGCTTATTCGCGACGGTCAGCGTGAATTTGCGGTTTACATTTCATCGAGACTTTTTGATGTGGTCCGTCTTGCTAGTTTTCGCCCTCGTCGCTTCGGCTCCTGAAGTGGAAGTCGGCACGCTCGATGGTTCGAGTGTGACCGGCATCGTTTCGGAATTGTCCCGCGACGGCATCAAGGTGGCCACGGCCGACGGCGATCAGTCGATTTCCGTCAAGCGGCTGCTATTTGTCTCTCCCGCACCAGCGCCGATCGCTGCTGAGGAAAAGCCATCGGTATGGATCGATCTGGTCGATGGCTCTCGTTTGACGGCCAACCGCTTTCTTGCCAGCAAGGGGGCCGCGACGTTGAGCATAGAAGCCGATGATCCCATCGAAATCCCCGCGGCGGTCATTGCTCGAGTGCGGTTTTCGGCACCCGACGATCCTGCGACAGCTTGGCCGGCCGACATCGGCAAGCACTCGGCGGCCGATTTGCTCGCCGTCCGAAAAATGGAAGCAGTCGATTTTCTCGAAGGAGTCGTAGGGGACGTCACCGAAGAAACCATCCAATTTTTGATTGATGGCGAAACGATTCCCGTCAAACGCGGCAAAGTCGATGGTTTAATCTACTATCACAAAGCCGGCGACAAGCCTGCCGACGCGCTGTGTGTCGTCGAAGATTCATACGGTTGGCGGCTTAACGCTCGTAGCATCACGCTTGGAGACGATGGCAGCCTGGATGTAGCCACGTTGGCTGGCCCTGTGCTGCGGCGTCCGTGGGGCGCTCTTGTGCGACTCGATTTTTCCGGCGGCAAAGTTGTGTACCTCAGCGACTTGACTCCGGAAAGCGTCGAGCGGCACTCGTTGGTTGATTTCGGCGATGCTGCTCCAGCCCTGGCCGCGTTCTATCAGCCGCGGCGTGATCGCGGGCGAGAAGGCGGCCCAATTCGCGTCGCTGGCAAGACCTATCCCAAAGGAATGGCGCTGTCCAGCCGAACCGCGACAACCTATCGATTGCCGTCGGGCGCATCGAAGTTCAAGGCTCTGGCTGGCATCGACGACGCGGTTCGCGAAGCCGGCCATGTCGTGCTGACCATTTCCGCCGACGGCAAGCAACTGTTCTCTGCCCCAGTGGCCGGCTTGGGCGATCCGGTGCCGCTCGATCTCGATGTTGCCGGCGCACGTAAATTGACCATCTTGGTCGATTATGGCGACGACATCGACACGGGCGATTATCTCAATCTCGCAGACGCAAGGATCGTAAAATGAACCGCTGGAAGCCGTCCATTTTCAAAGTAAGCCTCTCGCTCCGCGAGACGATCTTCCGCGCACGTTTCAAGCGGGCTAGACGATCCGCTTCGCCGCCTTATTCGCCGGCAATTTTCCTGGCAACTCTGCTCAGCTTGGTAGCGGTGGCCCGCGCCAACGAGGCAGTGCCTCTGGAAGTTGACGAGGCCGTTGCCCGGGCCGAAGCCGATCGCATTGCCGCGGTCCAGAAGGCTGTCCCGTCGGTGCTGGCGATTTTCGCCTCCGGCGGGCAGGGGGGCGGTTCCGGCGTGGTGATTTCTCCCGACGGTTACGCGCTGACCAATTTTCACGTCGCCAAGCCGTGCGGCAATTTTATGAAGTGCGGCATGGCCGACGGCAAGTTGTACGACGCCGTGATCGTCGGCATCGATCCGGTGGGCGATGTGGCCATGATTAAGTTGTTTGGCCGCGACGATTTTCCCGTCGCCGAGCTAGCGGATAGCGACAAGGTTCAGGTTGGCGAAACGTGCTTCGCGATTGGCAATCCATTTTTATTGGCGACCGATTTCTATCCATCGGTTAGTTGGGGAGTTGTGTCGGGCACTCACCGCTATCAATACCCCGCGGGCACGTTGCTGGAATATGCGGACTGCTTGCAAGTTGATGCTGCGATTAACCCCGGCAACTCCGGGGGGCCGCTGTTCGACGGCCAAGGCCGGCTCATTGGCATTAACGGTCGTGGCTCGTTCGAGAAGCGCGGCCGAGTGAACGTGGGGGTCGGCTATGCAATTTCGATCAACCAAATCAAGAATTTCCTTGGTCATTTGCGCTCGGGAAGATTCTTGGATCATGCCACGCTCGGCGCGGTTGCGTCCACCTCCGACGATGGCCGCGTGTTAGTCAACAATATCCTTAGCGACAGCGATGCCTACCGCCGCGGCCTGCGATACGACGACGAAATCGTCGCGTTCGCCGGCAGGCAAATTCGCAGCGTCAATGCATTGAAAAACGCATTGGGAATCTTTCCTAAAGGCTGGCGCGTGCCGATTTCGTACCGCCGCGACGGCGAAACCCATAGCACCTACGTGCGATTGATGGGAGTGCACGGCGAACAGGAATTGCTCGCGAAGGTCGATGGCCCACCGAAGAATTCTCGGCGTCCGCAACTGCCGCGACGCCGTGACGGCAAGCAAGACGACGACAAGGACCCCGGCGAAGAGCCGCAGCCGCAGCCCGATCGCGATGTGCAGGAGGCGGTCAAAACGCCCATTGCCGCAATCGCCAAACAGCATTTTGAAGCGCGTCGCGGCTATGCAAACTATTATTTCAATCGCGCCAATGTCGATCGTATTTGGAAGGCACTATCGCAACGAGCCGATTTATCCAAGTCCTTGGGTAATTGGACGATTGTTGGCGAAACCATGAGTGGCGGCGAACTAATCGTCAACCTCGGCGACAAAGAATGTGAAATCGACCTGCCCACCTTGCCAACTCCGTCAAGAATCTCGGTAGTCGACGGAGTCGATCATGCGCTGGAGCCGCCCGGTAGCGGCGGGTTCTTGGCGGCGCTCTATTTGTGGCGGAAAATGTTGATCGGCGGTCCTGGACATTACGGCCAGGTGACCTACGAAGGTACAGCGCCCTTGATGGAACGCGAGGGCCTGTTCGATGTTCTCTATGCTGTGGGCAGTGGTGTTGAAGCGCGGTTCTATTTCGACCCTGCTGATAGCGCGTTGGTGGCGATGGAAATGTGGCCTACCGAAGGGGTCGATCCGTGCGAAATCTACTTTGAAGACTACCGAGAATCGGATGGTCGCTGGATGCCGCAGCGGTTCGTTGTGCGGCACGGCGATAAGCTGTTCGATGCGTTTACCCTGAAGGAACTGAAATTCGCTGAATGATCGGTCGCCGCCTCAGGTTTTAGGTCTGAAATCTCCAATTTGAAATCGTCCTCCATGCCCCGATTCAAATCACCCGCCATCGCCTCACTGTTGGCCGTCGCAACGGCACTCTGGGCATTTCCCGCACGGGGGCAATCGCTTCCGCGAACCATTCGCGAGGCACAGCGGAAAATGGTGAAAATTTACGGCGCGGGGGGCATTCGCGGGCTTGAAGCCTATCAGTCCGGCTTTCTGATTTCCGCCGATGGGCACATTCTGACAGCATACAGCTACGTCCTCGATGCCAACACCGTCGCGGTTACGCTCGACGATGGCCGCAAGTTCGACGCCGCACTGCTCGGGGCCGATCCGCGGTTGGAAGTGGCCGTGCTAAAAATAGACGCCACCGACTTGCCGCATTTCGATTTCAAGGCAGCGGCCACCGGCGAATTGGGCACGCGCGTATTGGCGTTTAGCAATCTATTCGGCGTCGCCACCGGAAATGAACCTGTCAGCGTGCTCCATGGAACCATTTCCGCAGTCTCGTCGCTGGATGCTCGTCGCGGCGCGTTTGAAAGCCCATATCAAGGGCCGGTTTACATCCTCGATGCGATGACGAACAACCCCGGTGCCGTCGGCGGAGCGCTCACGGACTATCGCGGCCAATTGCTGGGTATGCTTGGTAAAGAGCTGCGCAACAACCGCAACAATACCTGGCTCAACTATGCGGTGCCGGTGCATGAGTTGGTCGAAACGGTGGAAGCGATCTCGACGGGCCAGTCGCGGGTGAATCGAGAACCGCGGTCCAAGCAGCGACCCGAGCAGCCGCTGCGGTTCGCCGATTTGGGCATTGTGCTCGTCCCCAACGTCACGGATCGCACGCCGCCGTTCGTCGATGAGATTCGCGTCAACTCGCCCGCTTCGAGGGCAGACATCAAGCCAGACGACTTGATCGTGCTGCTCAACGGAGATCTCGTCCAATCGTGCAACGCGTTGCTGAACGAGCTTCGCCACCTGGAACGCGACGCCGAAATCCACTTGACCGTCCTCCGCGGCAAGGAATTCCGCGAGGTAACCTTGCAAGCGAGTAGTAAAGATTAACCGGCAAGGCATCGATCAAATTGAAAGACCATTGCCGCGAATGACTCGGAATTTCGCGGGTGAGTCAACGGATGGGTCTAGAAAACGTACTCGAACACAGACGTATGGGATAAGACCCAATCGCAGGCTTGCAAATGTTTCTGGCCTGAATGGACCTGATTTCCACTGAACTCTCTAGACCCACCCGCAACCATCCGCGGTCAATCACTCAAACAGCTCCTCGAAACTGCAGCGACTCGACCATCATGCGACAACTTCACAGTACTGTCGCCGCGGCAATCGTGCTTTGCTCGATTGTCGCGACAGCCCATGCCGAAGACGACCTCAACTTGCGCGAAGAGGCGGCCATCAAAGCGGCAGTTTCCCAAATAGCGCCGAGCGTTGTTCGTATCGAAACACTTGGCGGGTTGGAAACCGTTGGCAAGATTCTGGTCGGCACGGGGCCAACGACCGGGCTGATCGTGTCGGACGAAGGGTACATCGTCTCCAGTGCTTTCAATTTCGTCCAACAGCCGTCACAGATTATTGTTTATCTCGCCGACGGAACTCGACTGCCGGCGGAAATGGTCGGCCGCGACCACAGTCGCATGTTGGTGCTGCTGAAAGTGCCGACCGACATGCTCGACTCGTCGCGGCAACTGACCGTTCCACTCGCGACACCCAAGAATGAGATGCGCGTCGGCGCTTGGGCGATTGCGGTCGGACGTGTGTTTGAGCCGGAAAAGGTGAACGTCTCGGTCGGCATCGTCAGTGCGCTGGGGCGAGTGTGGGGCAAGGCAATTCAGACCGACGCGAAAATTTCGCCAGCCAACTATGGTGGGCCGCTGGTCGATTTGCGCGGCCGGGTGCTGGGAGTGCTGGTGCCGATGTCGCCACAAGAGAGCAGCGAAGTGGCCGGAGTCGAGTGGTACGATTCGGGGATTGGATTCGCCGTGCCGCTGGCCGACATCAAACGTGTACTCGACCGGCTGAAAAAGGGAGAGCATTTGGAGCCTGGCTTGCTCGGCGTCAACATCCGCTCCGGCGATCCGTATACGACCGCGCCGGTGATTGCCGCTTGTCGGCCGAAGTCGCCTGCCGCCGCCGCGGGCCTGAAACCGGGCGACCAGATTGTCGAGTTCGACGGCGTGCCCATCGAGCGGTACGCTCAATTGCGACATCAATTGGCCCCGCGATACGCTGGAGAAAACGTCTCGCTGGTCGTCCTCCGCGGCCAGGAGCGACTGACGAAAGACCTCACGCTGATCGACAAGCTTCAACCTTATATTCATCCTTTTCTCGGGATCTTGCCACGACGCGATGGAACCCAGGAAGATGGTGAAAAGAAAGAAACAAAGACCGGTGTGATCGTTCGTGACGTCTATTCCGAGAGCCCGGCGGCCAAGGCCGGCGTCAAGGCCGGCGACCGGCTCGTCACCCTCAACGGTAAGCCGATTGCCGATCGACTTTCGCTCCAGGATCAAATCGCCGCCCTTGAGCCGCGCGACGAAGTGAAGCTGGAAATCGAGCGCGACAGCAAGGCCGAAACCCTGACCGCGAAACTTGCGACACTGCCCGAGGCGGTCCCCGATGCGCTGCCGCCCGCGCATGAATCGCTGCCGCCTAAGGAAAACGGCCCGCCCCTGGGCAAACTGCCAATCAAGATTCCGGAGGCGAAAAGCGACTGCTGGGCATACATTCCCGATAGCTATCGCTCTGCCGTGCCGCACGGCATGATTGTTTGGCTCCAAGGGTCCAAGGAAGCGAAAGATGATAATCTGATTGCTATGTGGAAGCTCCTGTGCGAGCAGCACGATCTGATCCTGCTCATCCCCAACAGCGAAGAGGCCGGCCGTTGGCAGCGGAGCGATTTGGAGTTTATTCGCAAAATGGTCGACGAGGTCGTGCGGAAGTACCAAGTCGATCCCACCCGGATCATTGCTGCCGGCACTCAAGGGGGCGGCGCCATGGCTTACCTGCTTGCCGGAGAAAACCGCGATCTACTCCGCGGCGTAGTCGCCATCGATGCGCCATTGCCTCCCGCCATGGCGACACCTCTCTGCGAACCGACCGAGCGGCTGGCGATCTTTAGCGCTTCGGCGAGGCGATCTTCCCCGCACATTGCCGCAGGGATCGAGCGTTTGCGCGAAGCCAAGCATCCCGTGACCGAACTGGAGCTTGACGAAAATTCGCACGTGCTTAACGATGACCAGCGAGCGAAGCTAGCGCGGTGGGTGGATACGCTGGATCGTAGCTAAACGGCGTCAGCGGAAAAGTGTCGTACTGCCGGCGGTAGGCCCAGCGGCGCTGTCTCTCCACGGTTGTTTGAAAATCAAAGGCCGGAAAGGAAATCGATCGCGCTGGTCAGGCCAAACGCCGTCGCCCAATGACGAGAGCCAGCGCAAACATCACGGTGCCTGTTAACATGCTGGCAGGCTCAGGCACGGGCGTAGCCAGAATCCCACCCAGGCTGAATCCATTGCCGGTGCTGTTGGCAGGATCCCAGCCGATGGTCAACATCTGCAATGCGTCTAGCGGTAAGCCAGGCAAGGGAATCTCGCCATGGGGATATGCCAATCCGTCGAGGTGCATCACGACGCCGCCGATTTGCAAAATCGCCGAATCGTCGGGGCCAAAGTCGCCCAAGTGCAATCCATCGATCAGCATCGCTTGATTGAACGACATCGCGATCGACTCTGAAATCATTCCGTCAGCCTGTGTTGTAAAGTCGATCTCCTGAGGATTGTTACCCGGCAAGCTATCCACTCCCAACACGCTGGCGTCTGAACTCCCGCCAAACACGGCTGGTTCGACTCCTGCTCCCGCAGTCATATGGACCATCAGCCCGGTCGTTAGATCGTCGAATACCGGCGCGTCGCACGATGTTGACCCCAGCACCGTTCCAATCTGCGTACTGCCAGCGCCTATGCCAGCGCCGAGCGTTACATCGATCGACAGGCAAATCTGAGGTGTCGTGGCAACATAAATGCCCTGGCTACCGTCGGTAAACATCACCTGAAAGGCAAGTTCCAATCCACGGGTGAACACGTTGGTTCCTGGTTTGACCGACAGGCCGCGCGGTCCGAGGTCAGCGGTGAGGACGTGCTTGCCGTCGAGAATATCGCCGGCCGTCACCACCTTTGAAATTTGTCCACAGTGGGCCAAAAACAGCCCATGCTCAAACCCGGAAGCGTCGGTGGCCGTGAATGCGGTCGATCCGCCAACAGTCGACGACTCAAAAAAATCTTTGAAATTGCCCGCATAGATCGGATGCGGAGTATTGACGTCGGCCACGACGTTCAACGGGCCTGTCGTGCGCGTGTAAACGCCGGTCTTGGCTCCCTCGTCGTAGTTGAACGACACCGTTTTTCCGTAGAGCGAAGGCCGGGACGACACGGCGAACATCGAATCGCTGTAAAACGATTGCGGGAAATTGAAGGAATTTCCGACCGTCGAATTGAATGAGTCGATCGGCGTGATGAAGTGCAAAGTCGACGTGTTGAAGTTTCCCGCCTGATTGGGAATCGGCGTGTTTTTGTCGGCGATCACGGTAATGGAATTGGTTTGTTGGTCCCAACGATAGATGCCGTGCGACGACGGTCCACTCGACCACACGCCCATGAACGCTACCGATCCATTGGTATTTGTGCTATTCACCGTGGAATCGAGATAGGCGTCGAACTGTGCAAAGGTTTGACCGCCACCGCCTGGGACGAGCGTGGTGTGGTCGACCAAAACGGTTGCCGTCGAACTGCCGCCGCCGGTGACGGCGATGTGAATGTTGTTCGGCCCGCTGCCGGACGTAACCGAACGACGCGGGTAAACCACCTTGCCGTCGTAAATGCTGGGCGCTTCCTCGTAGTTAAGCCCGTTGGTAGCGATGCCGTTATTAAACGTATACAGCGCGGCAGTTCCTTGCGACGACGTCACCAAGCCGCTATAGGCGACCGAAGTGCCATAAATCGTTGGGTCGCTTAACATCCCCGTCGTTGGCCCAGAGGTACTTGCCTTTTGGATGAGCACGATGGCATTGGGAGACGTGGCTCGATCGATCCGTTGCTGCCAGACATTGTTCAAATCTTGATATCCCGCCCGATAGGCAACATTGCTTTGGTTGATCGCCGGTCGGCCAAACAGCTTGTAGGTTACTCCCAGCGACTCACTGGGCACTTGCGTATTCGAATCGACAATTTTCATAAACTGAAAGCTGGCGGCCCGACTTGTCTGCGGCAACGCGAGCCAAACAAGAATTGCCGAAGCAACCAACCCCTGATTCCGCAAGCGCGCACGCGCAAATTGATACATGGTGTGACTCCCATGGTGCAATCAACGAAAAATGGCCGATAGAGGCCGATTCAAAGAGGAGGAAGCGCTTTGAATCTATCGCTTGGGAATTGGAAAGTCAACGAAATCCTAGCAGGCGTGTCATTCGGAGCTTGAGCGTGCCTGCCGGCTGGCTACCGTCGACCGCCCTCCAACAGGCACTGCCCTACGGCCCGTCGGCCGCCGGGATGGGCGCCACGTTTCGGACTGGCTGGCCGGGCGGGTCAGATTCGTTGTCGGTCAAGACGCTGTAAACGATCATGGTGCCGACGGTCAGGGCAACCAGCGTCATCAGCCAGAATCGGTGTTTGTGCAAAAAGTGATACATCCGCGGGGTTCTTATTTCAGATTCCAGATCGAGTCAATCGGCCGCAAGCCATTTGCGAGCCTCCTCAATCTTAGCATGGTCGAAGTACTTGATTTTAGCTGCCGTGAACGGCTTACAAAACACGGCCATGCCCTGCTCCCAGCGTGTTTCGCCGACGATCGCCAGCCGCTCGATATCGCTGAAGTGATGCCAGGCGAACTTGGTGTCTTCCCACATGGCGCTGGCGGTCCAGCCGTGAAAATCGTGCATCGTAAACAAAATGCGAACGTTGCCGTGCTGCTGGATTTCGGATTCCAGCGCAGGCAGAAACCGCTCGTAGTCTTCCTTGGTCAGTTTGCCGGTGACGGCGACATCGACATATTTGGATTCTGGCGTTTCGTGAATTTCGACAGCCACGATCAATCTCCCGGCAGGTAGGTGGAATGCAGCAGGCGGCAAACGGCGGCGCGGCTTCGATTCGGAAATGCGTCAGTCGCCGCCGTACCAATGGATACCTCGACCTTCGGCACGCGGCCCACAGGCGCTGCCTAGGCTGAATCGTCCGCGGCTCGCGTTTCTCTCCGCTGCGCCATCAGCGACGCCGCGATGGAGATTCCCAACAGCGACACGATCACGACTAGCGAGGCCCAGGGATAATCTTTGAAAAAATGAAACTCGATGCCCGCGACCGGCATGATATACTCGGCGATCATTTTCAAGCCGACAAATATCAACACCGCCGCCAAACCGTAGCTCAAATAGCGGAACAAATCCATGACGCCGGCCAGCAGGAAATAGAGCGCCCGCAGGCCAAGGATGGCGAAAATGTTGGAGGTAAAGACAATGAACGGATCTTTCGTCAACCCAAAAATCGCCGGCACACTATCGACCGCAAACAGCACATCGGTGCTTTCGATGACCAGCAGCACAAGAAACAACGGCGTCACGCAGCGTTTGCCGTTTTCGCGGACGAAAAATTTCTTGCCGTGATTGCCGCTGGCAACATTGAACACGCGCTTGCCCCACCGCATCAGCCAGTTTCGCTCGGGATGAACTTCATCCTTCTTGGTCATGAGCTTAATGCCACTATAGATCAGCAGCACCCCAAAGAAGAGCAGCACCACCTCAAACCGCTTGATAAGCGCGGTGCCCAACAGAATGAACGCCAGCCGCATGACGATGGCGCCCAAGATGCCCCAGAACAGCACTCGATATTGATATTTAAGCGGCACGCGGAAGTAGCCGAAAATCACCGCAAACACGAAAACGTTGTCCATCGACAACGACCATTCGACGAGGTAGCCGTTCAGAAACTCGATGGCCGGCTTGCTTCCGGCCCGATACCAAATGAGGCCATTGAAGCTCAAGGCAAGACAGCACCAAAAGGTGGTCCAAAAGGCGCTTTCTCGGAGCGTCGGCTCGTGCGATTGGCGATGGAAAACCGCCAAATCGAGGACCAGCATCACTAGCACAAAGGCACCAAACGCAAGCCAATGCCACAGTTCCGGACGGATGCCGCCGACGGCCTCGGCCGGCGCAGGGCCAGCCACGGTTGCCAGCAACGTCGGCAGGCGAATCAAGATGTTTTGCAAAGCAGTTCCAAATTGAAGGATGGATGGGAATGAGCTAGCGAAAATGATAGGGCTCTCGCCGTAGGGCAGCAAGGCGGACGCGGTTGCTTTTCGGCAACACTTTGATGGATCGCGGCAACAGATTCTCTACGATTCGCCCTGCGCCGCCGCGCAAAATTGGCTGGTCTGCTCTCGGCGTGCGATTTGCACCGGTCAAGCCGTCGGGAGGTTTCTGCAATGATTTGGCGGAGGCTGTATTTTCGAGTCGCTTTCATGGTTCCCGTGCTCGGCGCAATTTGCGCCGAGACTTCGCTCGTGTCCGCCCAGCAGCGGCCAGCCGCGTCATCGAACGCGGCCAAGCGAGCCTACGCAGCCGCGGCGGCATTCCAGAATGAGGGTGTCGTGGAGCTGGCAGTCGAAGATTGGGAAGAATTCCTCAAGCGCTTCGACGACGATCCGTTAGCAGCCAATGCGCGGTTCAATCTCGGTGCGTGCTACTTTAAGCTCGGCAAGTACGACCAGGCGGCGGATGGTTTTGCCGCGCTCGCCGAAAAACATCCTGCGTTTGATCTGGCTGAGACAAATTTGCTCAACTTCGGCATCGCAAATTTCAAGGCTGCTCAAGCGGCTGGTGGAAATCCAGGCCGCTTTAACCAAGCGGCCGCGGCGCTCGATCGCTTCTTGAAGCAGTTCCCCCAGAGCAACGATGTCTCGCAAGCGCTGATGCTGCGAGCGCAAGCGCTCGCCGCGGCGGGTAGGCAATCGGAAGCGATTGCAAGTTGGACCGAGTGGATGGAGCGCCATCCAACGGCGCAACAATCGGCCGAAACTTTGTACGCCGTTGGCATGGGACTGCTCGAAGGCAATCGCGTCAATGACGCCCGCAAAATATTCGCCCGACTGCAGCGCGAGCACAACGCTCATCCGCTGGCTGGTGCCGCACTGTTTGAACTGGGCGAGTACGAATTTCACCAACAAAAAGACTTCGCCGCCGCCGTCGCCAGCTATCGCGCCGCGAAGGAACGAACCGGCAACGCCGATTTGGCCGAAAAAATCGACTACAAGCTCGGTTGGGCCTATTTCCAACTACACGATTTTCCTCGAGCCGAACAGACATTCGCCTCCCTGTTGAGCCAACGCCCGGAGGGCAAGCTGGTCGCCGATGCGGAACTGATGTGCGGCGAATGCTCGTTCAAACAAGGCCAATGGGCGGCGGCCTTTCCGCATTTTAGCAGTGCGCTCGAAGGAAAATTGTCGTCGAACGACCTTGTGGCGCTGGCGCTGCTGCGCGCCGGCCAATGTGCCGTGCAATTGAAACGTTACGATGAAGCGTTGAAGTTCCTCGACCGACTGGCGCGCGAACATGCCGCGTCGCCCTATCAAACTGAGGCAACCCTGCAGCGCGCCATCGCGCTGGAGAGCCTGGGCCGGCGCGACGAAGCGCTCCAGCAGTATCGGGCCGCCGCCGAACAAACCGCGTCGCCGCTAGCGATGCAGGCCCAATTCATGATCGGCCATTTGCAAGCCGCGGCCGGAAACCACCGCGAAGCCGTGCGGTCGTTCTATCGAGTAATCCACGGTTTCGATGGCGTAAAACCAACCTCCGCACAGCACGACTTCAAAGCGCTTGCGCTCTATGAAGCGGCGCGATCGTTCGACACACTCCAGAATGACGATCAAGCGTTGCGGCTGTATGCCGCGTTTCTCGAACGTGACCCAAATAGCGATCATGCCGCGGCTGCACGGCAGCGTCTCGAAGCGCTGAAGCGGTCGCCCGAAAGGTAGTCGTCGCGCGCTGTTGTGACGAAGGAATGTGACGGGGCAAGCCGTCAGCTCTGATTTAGCGGAACGATCTTTTGCTGCCCCGGCCAAGCCGGCTTGCATTTCGAACATCGCGGCCGAACGCGACAAGCCGTTTAACGAAGCGAAACCACGCGAGTGCGGCCGTCTTCCTCGATTTCGACTTTCTCTTCCCGCGCCAACCAACCCAGCGATTGCATCACCACGTCGCGGGGAGCTTCGATCTCCTTCACGAGTTTGGCAATCGTTAACGGACCTTGCTCCTTCAGCGTATGCCAAACCGCCCCGGCCGTCTCGCCAATTTCCGCTAAGCACGATTCACGCATGACTGTAGCCATCGCAACACCTCCTCGTTTCATGAACATGCCAAATCGCACCAAGATCGGTATCTGCCTGGAAAATAGGAAAGATCGGTCGATGATGCGGAATGGCCCTGCTATTTGCAGAATTATAGCACTCGATCGGCGACCCTCAAGGTAGAACGATTGGCGCGAATATACGAGGAATAGTAAGTTTGGGATGTTCGCGCAGTAGCGGCAAAATTCGGCCTTGGATGGGAGTGAGGCTGTCTGAAATCCACTTTTAGTTGGGGCCTCGCTTTGCGGCCACATTCTCTGGCAGCAGATCCACCCTTTTCTCGATTGACCACTTGGGATCGGCAACTCCAGCTTTCATGGCTGGGGTCGATTTGAGGGTTGGGTGGATTCGGACGAAGTGGTGGTGGAAGAGGGTTATTGTCAAGCTGTAGGCGAACATAACTATTTCACTGCCTCACGCCCCCTGAGATGTCCCCAAGTATTCTTACGACGCCTTCGACCGCTGGATTCGCAAGACGGTCGATGCAGGGGACGACGGCATCGACCGCACGCTGGCGAACGTCTACGACGGCGACCAGATCGTGCTGCGGTTCGCCGACGATGACGCGGCGGCCCTGACCCCCAGCGACCTCAAAAACCGCTACCTGTGGGGACCGGCGGTCGATCAGCTTCTGGCCGAGGAAAATGTCGCATGGTATTACGCCC